>NZ_CAXGSH010000024.1:0-41210 GCF_964012375.1 uncultured Salinisphaera sp. | reverse complement strand
CGCTTATTTGCATTCAGCAAACGGCGCTCGCGGCGTCTTGTCAGACGCGCGCAAAGAGACACCGGCGCGACCGTAGATGAATAGATCAGAGGTTCCTAAAGAACGCCGGCACTTGTGCGTCGCCCTTCCACGGGTTTCGCGGCCGTTGGATGCGCCGCGCCTGCGCTCACCCAGGCAAATAACCCATCCGTGAAATCATTGTCTTGCGGACAAGACGCCTGCTAAGCGGCGCTGCGTCTCATGCCCGATCAAGCGAGGCTTTCGACATTCGGGTGAGCTGAATACTGAGCAGCACACCCAGCAGTATCAACCCGGTACTCACACCGAAGGTCAGCCGAAACGCCTCGGTGTCGCCGATCAGCCAACCCGCCGCGGTCGGCCCGAGGAGTTGGCCCGTGGCAAAGAAAAGAGTTACATAACTGACTGCCAGCGGGGCCTGGTCGGCGTTGACCCACTCGGTGGAGGCGGCCAGCGACGAGGTGAACATGCCGGTCACCGCCACGCCCAGGATCAGGTAGTGGGCGGCAAAGCCGAACAGCGTGGGCGACAGTACCGGCAACAGGGTGCTCACAAAGGCCATGGCCATCGATAGCGTCAGGCTCTGGCCGCGCCCGAGTCGGTCCGACAGGCTGCCCCATACCGGGCCGAATACGATGCCGAGCATGCCCATGAACGCCGCCAGCGCGCCGGCGACGTGTGCGTCGATATCCGCGGCAAGCGCATAGCTGTACATGAAAATCGCCTGCACGATATAGGTCAGGCCAACGATGCCGTAGACCAGGCCCACGATGACGACACGCGGATCGCGAAACACGGCGCGGCGCGCGGCGCGACGTTCGGCCGCGCTCGGCGCCCGGCCACGCAGCCCGGGCCGCGGCGGGTTCTGCACGAACGCGAGCGTAGCCAGCAGGGCCGCCACCGCCACCGCAGCGAACAATGCCCACACCCAGCGCCAGCCGCGGTCGGCATCGAGCTGAGTCATGTAGGGTACGATCCAGCCCGCCGACATCATGCCCGTACCCACCCCGCTGTTGAGAAGGCCGATCACCAGCCCGCGCCGCGCCGGAAACCAGGTGCCGATCAGCGATATGAGCGGCGTATAGGCAAAGGCGGTGCCGATACCCAGTAAGCTCATCAGCCCGAGCAACGGCACATACTCGCTGGTCATACTCAGACCGGCGAAGCCGACGATGACGCATACCAGCCCCAGCAGGATCGATACCCGGCCGCCGCGACGCGCGGCGAGCGCGCCAGCCACCATCACCAGCGCCAGATACCCCAGCGCGGTCGCCGTACCCAGATGGCCTGCCTGCGCATAGCTCAAGACCAGCGATTCGCGCATGGCCGGCAGAATCAGCCCGAACGAAAGCCGCGCCAGCGCGACGGTTACAAGTGTGACCAGTACACCGCTGGCTATCAGGCACACCGAGCGCGTGTTCATTGGCGGGCGCGCGCGACGCCGAACGGGTTTGCGGCGTTTGAATCGAGTGTTGAGTGCATGGTGCTATCCGTGTGTGTCCGCAGCCAAGAATACGGGGCCGCCCACGCCGTGCCCAATGCGATGCCGTGCCACCATTGGCGACCATGACACGGGCGTGGCAAACGCCGATACTCGAACCCGGACTTTCCACCCACCCCAGGAGACCCTTGATGAAACAAACCACTCTGATGCTGGCCCTGCTCGCCTCCACCGTCACCCTGGCTGCATGCGGCGGTTCCGATCATCCGCACCACGGCGGCAAGGCCGATGTGATCATGCCGCCGGCTTCCCCGTCTATTCATTTCAAGGTGAACGACGCCAACGGCAATACGCTCGACCTGATGATCGAATGCGGCGAGAAGACCTCACTCAAGCAGTGCGCGGACGTCAACAAGGACGTGCTCGACAAGGTCGCCAAGATGCGCGAAAACGCGGGCCGCTGATTGTTAACCCGCCCCAAGACCGATTATTCAATCGGTGCTTTTCGGGTTGATAACGCGTGTGTGAACGCGCGCACGCCAAAACCGATGGCGTTGAAAACAGTTGGCGTAGCCGCTGTCTTGGCGTCGGATCAATAAGCGACGTATACCGGCCACCGCACAGGGTGGCCGGCTTTCGTCTTTGGCTGCGCCGGGCACGACCGACGCGACCCGAGGCAGAGCACTCAGCGATCGCGCAGCGCTTTCTTGTCCAGTTTGCCGACCGGCGTGAGCGGAATCGCCTCGACGATATGGATCGCCTTGGGCACCTTGTAGGCGGCAAGATGCTCGCGGCAGTAGGCGAGAATTTTCTCCGTCACCTGCGCGGTCGGCTGTGTCTTGCCGGTTTCCGATAGCTGAACGTAAAGATTGACCTTGTCGTTACCGGCCCGCGCTTCGTCGGGGGTACCGATCACCGCAGCGATCTCGATTTCCGGCAAGGCCTTGAGCGCATTCTCGACTTCGACCGAGAACACCTTGTAGCCACCGACGATCAGCATGTCCTTACTGCGATCACAGATGGTGAAATAGCCGTCGGCGTCGACGCGCGCAATATCGCCGGTGTAGAAGAAGGTTTTACCCTCGTATTCGCGCAGCGCACGCGCACTTTCTTCCGGCAGGCCAAGATAGCCGCCGAATACCTGCGGGCCGTGAGCAATCAGTTCTCCCGGCTCGCCGACCGGCATTTCTCGAGTGCCGGTTTCTGCGTCGACGATACGGATTTCGGTGCCCGGCACCGCTACGCCGACGGTGCCGGGCTTGGCATGACCAAGCGGATTCATGGTGAGCACGGGGCTGGTTTCGGTCAGGCCGTAGACCTCGCAGAAACGACCGGCACCGATGACGGCCTCGATTCGCGGAATGAGTTCGGGCGGCATCGGACCGGCGCCCGATATCGCGATCTTCAGCCGTGAGAAATCGACCTGGTCGAACGCCGGTTCGGCCAAGAGCATCTGATAGAGCGTCGGTACGTTGCCGAACACCGTCGGCGGATATGCCTGCATGGCCGCACAGAAGGATTTCAGGTCGCGCGGGTCGGGCACCACGATAAGACGGCCGCGCTGACGCAATCCCATCAGACATGCGCCCAGTCCGGCCACATGGAAGTAGGGAAAGACCGAGGCGAACGTCTCTGCGCCCAGCTCGTAGTCGACCATGGCCTCGCTCTGGAGGGCATTCGACTGCACGTTGCGCAGCGTCAAGCGTGCGCCCTTCGGCCGGCCGGTGGTCCCGCCGGTGTACTGAATCAGCACCACGTCGTCGAGGTGTATGTCGCTCGCGATACGGGCGTCGCTGGCCGCGTTGATCGCGGGCCAGAAGGCGGTCAGCGCGAGCTGGCGTGTTTGCGGCAGCTTGAACCGGGGCACCTTACGCAACAGATGCGCCAGCGTTTTCTTCCATCGCGGCAGGAAGTCGATAGGCGAACACACGATGACTGACTTCAGATCGTGCAGTGCGCCGTCGTTGGGGGCGAGCGCATCGTCGTAGAGCCGGTCCAGCGTCACCAGCACTCGGATATGCGCATCCTTGACCTGATAGGCCAGCTCGGGCGCGGTCAACAACGGCGATACGCCCGATGCCGGACAGCCCAGCTTCGACGCTGCCACCAGAGCGATGACGTAGTGCGGCGTATTCGGCATGTGGATACCGATGACGTCGCCCCGGGCTACGCCCTGCTCTTTCAATACGTGGGCGAAACGATTGGCCCAGCGATCGAGTGAGCCGTAACTGATGGACACACCAAGATATTCCAGACAGGGCGCATCCGGGGCGCTACGTGCATGCGCCTCCACAATCTCGGCCAAGCCTCGCTCGTCCAAGGCCGGCAACGGCAAGCCGGGCCCGTCGTGGTTCGATACCGATAGGTCTTGCGCTTTAACAGCCATGGTTCTCCTCCGCGGCGTTTTGGTTTTATCTTGGTCGGCTAAAGTATTTTTCTCCACCGATCCCTTTTTTTCAGTTTTCTCGGTTTCTTGCGGGCCGTCAAGTCGCTTTTAACTGCTAATAGCAGCTATAAATCCGACTGGTAACGCCCGCCAAAAACCAGCGGATAACCGCCGCTCTCGTCGGCGCTTATTCAACAAAAAAGAACCGAGCCGGCCGTTAGCCGGCGCAGGCGCTCTTGGCGAACCTGTTCTGTACCGAAATTAAACCGCCGGCCGTTGTTGCCGATAACCCTTGCGACGACACCGATCTAACGACGGCAAGCTCTATCGCCATGCTCTAGCGGGGACAAGACCCTTGAGCCCAATTATTTACAGCCCGCCCCTCATCGCACTGGCCGTTCTCATCTGCAGCGTGACGTGCTACGCGGCGATGGACATGCTCGGTCGTGTGCGGCGCAGCCGTACGCGCGCAAAATCCTCTTGGCTGCTATCGGGTGCATGCGTCTTGGCCACCGGCATCTGGGCCACCCACTTCGTCAGCATGATGGCGCTCGAGCTGCCGTTCGTGCTGGGCCACGAGATCGATCTCGTCCTCATGTCGTGGTTGGCGGGGCTGGTTGCAACGCTGATCGTCTTCTACGTCGCCAGCCGCCCCACGCTATCCGCCCTGGCCATCCTGGGTGCCGCCATACCGGTGTGGGCAAGCGCCAGCCTGCTGTTCTATCTGGGCAACCTGTCGCTGCAACTCACGCCGGCGATCGTGTATCGCCCGCTACCCACGGCAACGACCGCCCTTGCGTTCTATCTGCTGGTGGCCGGGAGCCTGTGGATCGCCTATCGGCTGACCACGATCGATCGCCCGATATCGGCGGCGGCGAATGCGCTGGTATCGGTGGGTATCGGCGTCGGGCTGGCTCTTTGCCACCATTTCGCCCTGGTATCGATGGTCATTTCCGATCAGGCCACGAGCACGGCCAGCGTAGCGGTGGACCCATTCTGGCTGTCTCTACTGGTATCGTCCTGCACCCTGTTCATCATCAGCCTCGGCGTGTTCGCGGCGCTGCTGGACCGCCAGCTCGACAAACAGACCGCCGACCTGGTGGAGTCGCTGCGCAGCGCCAACGCCCAGCTGCGTTACAGCAGCCGCTACGACGCGCTCACCGAGCTCCCCAACCGTACGACCGTCTATGAGCGGATTCGCGCGGCCACCGCCCAGGTCGCGCCCGGCGAAGGCTGTGCCCTGCTCTATATCGATCTGGACGGTTTCAAGCTCATCAACGACAGTCTCGGTCACGGCCTGGGCGACCGTCTGCTGCAACGCACCAGCACGGCGCTGCGCGAACTGGCCGGCGATCAGCACACGCTTGGCCGTATCGGCGGCGACGAGTTTCTTCTGCTCATGGAGCATGTCACCGACTCTGACCTTGTCGAAGCATTTGCCGAACACGCCATCGCGGAGCTGGCACGGATCAGCGAACACGGCGCGACCCTGTCGGCGAGCATCGGTATCGCCCTGTACCCAGCCGATGCCGACGACGTGACCACGCTGGTTACCGCTGCCGATCTGGCCATGTATACCGCCAAACGCGCGGGCAAGAATCGTGTCCGACGTTATCTGCCCAGCATGGGCATCAAGCAGGCCGACGCGTTCCAGATTCAGGAGGAGCTGCGCGCCGGTATCGACAACAACGAGCTCGTTGTCTATTACCAGCCCAAGTATCGCGCCGGCGATGGCGGTTTAGCCGGGGCGGAAGCCCTCGTTCGTTGGCAGCATCCCAGGCGCGGCCTGGTCAGCCCCGGTCTGTTCATCGAGGTCGCCGAACGCAGCGGGTTGATAAACGATCTCGAGCTGAACGTGATCGATCAGGTCTGCCGCCAGATCCGAAGCTGGCGGGCCGCCGGCCTGAAGGTGCCGCCTGTTTCCATCAACCTCTCGGTCGCACGTCTGCTGGACGATCGCCTTATCGATCAGATCGCAGGCGCACTCGCCCGCCATTCGCTTACCCCCGACAGCCTCATACTCGAAATTACAGAAACCCTGGCCATGGAGGAATTCGAAACCGCCACGCGCGTACTCCGCCAGCTGAGCGAACTGGGCATTCGTATCGCCCTGGACGATTTCGGCACCGGCTACTCAAGTCTGTCGTACCTGCAGAAACTGCCGATCGACCAGCTCAAGGTCGATCGATCCTTCACCGCCAACCTCAACGAGGGGTCGACAAGCGCCCACCGTGAAATCGTCAAGCTGATCATCAACCTGTCCCATGTGCTGGGTATTACGGTTGTGGCCGAAGGCGTTGAAACCGCCGCTCAGCAAAGCTATCTGACGCTTGCAGGCTGCGACGAACTACAGGGCTATCTATTGGATAAACCCATGCCTGCCAGCGACTATGAGCTGCGTTTGCTGCAGGCAAGCAACCACGCCACACAGGCGTCGTTGGCCTAGAAACGCCCCTGTTACGCGCCGCGGGCGTCGCACCGGCAGGAAGGTCTTTCGAGAGAGAGAGAAAACCTGCGGCAGGCACCGAAGGCTGGCACAGCGCTACACGCCTACATTCGCGCCGCACCGACGAAACCGTTAGAAAACCTGACCCATCGACTGGCTTGGCGGCGCCGACAAACCGCCGCCCTCGGTGTGTGGAACGCACGACCACGCGCGCCTGCGCGAGGCAAAAAAAAAGCCGATCGCCTTGAGCGATCGGCCTTTTTCGTTCGCTGCGTTGTGGCCGGGCTACATTACGCCTAGAAAAGACAGAATGGCCACGACGATGACCACAAGGCCAACGAGATAAATAATATTGCGCATGGGGTCTCCGAAAATTGCGTTCAGCGATCACGGCTTTTGCGATCGTTGTGGATGGTATCAGCTCACAGTGCACAGTCGCAGATTTAGCGCCATGTTGACTAATCGCGCACTATCGTTGTCGCGACGCAACAAAACCGCGGCCGATCCTGCCGATCCAACACCAGAACACTTCACTTGCTCGGCCATTATCAACGCCGTCGATGAATAGGTGCCGGCGCCTGTCCGTCTTTACTTTCGATAATGCCGTTGGACATGGCGCGCCTGCATTCTTACACGCGCGTTATCAAGCCGTAGGTCGCCAATCGCATGATCTATTTGTAGGACCAGCTTAATAGCAAGCGCTGCTTGAATAGCCCCTATTCCCAGGGGTAGGCAGCGACCGGCAGATTGCGGGCCTCGAGCTCGCGAACCACACGCCGCCGCGCCTTGACCACGTCGGGCACCGACAGCTCGCGCAGCCGCGCCACTTCGGCCGCGGTAAATACCGGCACCGGATCGCCCGCCGGCGCAGCGGCCCAACGGTCGAAGATATAATTCATGACCGCTGCGATCTCGGCGTTATCCAGCCCCGAGCCGACCACGCCCGGCACGTGCATCAAATAGGTTCGGCCCTCGTTCAAGCGCCCGAAGGAGCCGACATAACCGCGCAGGTCGGGTATGCCGCCGCGTAGGCTCCCCGAGCCGTCTGCGCGGTGGCAGCCACTGCAGTGAATCAGATACTGCGTTGCGGCTGGCACGCCAGCCTGGACGCCCGCCGACAGCACCAGGCCAACCGCGAGCGTGCATGCTCTCGAAATGCGTAACGCAGACTTTACGCGCCACCGCCGAGCGCCCGCGTCGAACGCGTCAGCCCGCCGGCGCATCGTCCACCTGGCCCACCAGTACCGCCACGGTGCAGTGGTAGCCCATGGACTTGTTGGCCATGCACCAGTTGATGTCGTTATGCAGGCTCATCTGGTAGCCCGGGCGTTCACGCGCGCTGTTCACACACTCCGTGCCGGTACAGGCGGCCTTGCCGCAACAGTCGTTATAGGACACCACGTAGTCCTTACCGTCGGTCGGGTTACGGCAGGTCCCCACCCACGACACTTTGGATGCTTCGGCGCCGGGCGGACAGCTGGTGAGCGTGCCGCCGCAATCGTTGCAGAGGTTGCCGTCGATCGCACAGTAGCGCCAATAATCACAGGCCAGCGGATCGTCGTCCTGCAACTTGCCCCCGTTAGGGGTGGCCGCGATCGCGCGCCCGCCCTGGTCGAACGGCAACACCGGCAGCAAAGCCGTACCGGCCATGAACAAAGCCGCACGGCCAATGAAACTGCGCCGGCTATAGCGCTGGGCGGTCCGGCGCACCATGCGTTCGGCGCCGGCATCCGTGCGGGCCGTCAATGCATCGAGTAGTCGCTTCATGATCTGTCCTCGTGGAGGGTCATCACCCGGTTAGGGACGGGCCGGCGCGCCGTCTTGCGCCTCGCCGATATAGTTCTGGATGGAGGCCACGCCCATGTCGTGGGCGTTGAACAGGCTTTCGAGCTGCTCGCGCGTATTCACAAGGCCTTTCGCGCGTACCGCGCCGGTGCGGTCGAGCACCACGGCATAGGGCAGGCGCGCCACCCGAAAGCCCAGGCCCAGCTCGGTTGAAAGCACGTAATCGAAGTCGTCGAGCCGGGCGTTGTCGATGAAGCGGCGCTGTTTGTCTTCGTCCCCGTCGCTGGCCAGCACCACCGTCAGCCAGTCGCCTTCGCTTGAGCGGATCGAGCGCAGAATGGGTATGAGCTTCTTGCAGATCGGACAGGTCGGCGAGACGAAGAAAACCAGCGTGGCCTTTTCCTTGACCGTGCCGATCGAAACCACGCCGCCGTTGAGGCTTTCCAGCGTGAACTTCGGCGACTGCTCACCGACCTTCGGGCCGGAGTCGTTCATGAGCGCGCCCATCGGCGCGATGCGTTCGTAGAGCACGCCGATCTGGCGCGCGAGCACGACAAAGCCAAAGCACAGGGCCAGAAAGGCCAGGCCGAGGAACACCACGGCAAAAGTCAGAGCGGTCATAGTGATCCTCGTTTTTTCAGGTACATGCGGTTGGCGTTGAGCTGTTCGAACAGCAGATAGAGCGCGAGTGCGAACACGCCGGCGCCGATCACGACAAGGCTCTCCGGCAATGTCAGCGCGCTGGGCATGGTCCAGGCAGCAAATACCGCCAGAACAGCGAGCACGCCGTTACGCAAAAGCAGGGACGTACTTAGCATCTGCGGCGCCCCGCCACAGCCGCATTCGATACGGGTATGCCCACGGGCAAGATTGATGGCGATGGCAACCGCGTAGCCCGCGAACAGCACAGCGCAGCCCAGCAGGCCGGCGCCGCGGCTGAAGGGCAGCGCGACCAGCGCCGCGAGCACGAATTCGAGGCCCATCAATGCGCCGGCGACTGGCGCTATCCAGGCCTGTGGCAAGAGGCGGTAGTCGGCGACAAAGCCCTGCAGCTCGACGAAGTCCATGGCCTTGTGCAGCGCGGCGCGCAGCACCACGAGCAGAATGAACACGCCAGCTGCGGCGCTTGCGAGTGCGAGCATGGCGTTCATTGCGCGCTCGCCGATGCACGCGCAGGCGCGGTCATCAAGGAGGTTGTCCAGCCCACGCGGTCGTCCGTGTTCGTCTTTTCGAACTCGAAGCCACCCTTCGCGGTGGGCGTATAGACGTCCACACTCGATTCTTCTTCGTTGGCGCCGTACAGCGTCGGGCTTTCACCCTGGCTTACGGCCAACGACACCAGGTGCGGCGCCTCCGATCGGGCCACGAGCTTCTCGTCGGCCAGACTGTAGGCCCAGATCTGTTCGGACATATCCTTGTGGCTGCCTTCATAGGCATTCGAGTGCACGATCATGAACAGCATGTCGTTGGCCACGTTGTAGGCCGTGATGCCGTAACCACCCGGTGCCCAGTCGCCGTCGACATTTGCGGTAACGGCCAGCTTTTTGACGAGTTTCGCTTTCTTGCCGCTGTCGTCGACGACGTAGAGATTGCCGTTGAACGATGTGAATACAAGATAGCCGTTGCTGGCCCGTACCGAGTGCAAATAAAGCGCGTCGCCATCGACATCAAACATCGTGTCCGACGGCGTGGCGCCCGGGTCGTTTTCGTCCACGTCGTAGCTGTTGAGGGTGCCCGGCCCGCACAGCGTCGAGAAGCGATGACCTTCGACGCTCGGGTAGATGCCGTAGCAGCCCGGCGTGGGCACTTCCTTGACCACACTCATGTCGTCGAGCGCGACCACCGTGACCGATGTGCCCGGCGTAGCGTTCTGTACATACAGATACTTTTCGTCGGCGCTGATTTCGATGAGGTGTTCCATGCCGATGGCCTTTGCCGCCTTGTTGGGCACTTCGACCTCGGCGACCGGCTTCAGGCTGTTCAGGTCGAAGGCCTGAACCACGCTATGAATCGGCCCGTAGGTATAGCGCTCCATATAATCGGAGAGCGTGTAGACCTTGCTATGGTCGTGGCTGACGATGAACTGTGACGTCAGACCCAGCGACAGCAGTCCCTGATACTTCAGCTCATCCTGCGAATAGACATGGATACGGCTCGCGCCATCCCAACTGGCCTGATTCACTAGCACGACCGGGCCCTCAGCAATAGCCTCTTCCACGGTGAAGGCTTCCGGCTGGAACCCGGGGTCATCGGCGCCAAGCGCCGTACTGGCGAACGCGTATACGCAAAGCGCGGCGGTTATGGCCGAATGGCGTACAAGCCTTTGAAGTATCGTCGCTGTCATCGCGGGGCCCTTTGGAACGGCGGTCAGGCAGCTGTTGCAAGAGGCGGGCCAGTTTGCGTGGGCCTGCCGATAGGCCCGATCGCTTGGCAACGCACTGATCTCGCACAGCGGTGCCATCGTCTGGAGCAGCGCCCTGCGCGCTAGCTGTGCAATACAAGCCTGCTCCGCGACCGCGGACGGCCCCGCCAAGCGCTCGCCCCTGGCCACGCGCGCCGGCAAATAGCGCAGACAGGCGCCGACCGCGATCCGCCCCTGTTCGCACCGGGGCCGAGTCGAATGCCGTTCCACCACGCATGCGCCGGTACGGCGACGCGTTATTAACCCAGCATGAAAATAGCTGATTTTTCGGGTCGATAAGGCGCGTGTGCGAAAGCATGCTCGCTTCGCCCATCGCCCATGAACCGGTTGAAGGAAACTAGGGAAAACAAGTCCCGGCGTCTCTTTCAATGGCGTTGAAAACCGCTGACACAGCCGGCTGTTCTGACGCCGGATCAATAGCTGTCGCGTAGCGCCGATCAGTCTGTATCATGCATTCAATCGCGCCCCGCCCGGGGCGCCGCCTATTTCAAGGAGCCCCCATGGCCAGCAACGTCGCCGAAATCATTGTCGAGACACTCACCCAGGCCGGCGCGAAGCGCTGCTACGGCGTAGTGGGCGATACCATCAATCACTTCACCGACGCGATCCGACGCTCGGATATGGACTGGGTGCATGTGCGCCACGAAGAGGTCGGCGGTTTCGCGGCCGGCGGCGAAGCGTTCATTACCGACGAACTGGCCTGCTGTGCGGGCACCTGCGGCCCCGGCAGCACCCATTTTGTGAACGGCCTGATCGAGTCCCATCGCAACGGTGCGCCGGTGGTGTTCATTGCCTCGCAGGTGGCCACCGCGGAAATGGGCGTGGGCTTTCCCCAGGATGTCGACCAGCGGCCGATCTACGCGCAGTACAGCGTGTTCTGCGAATACGTCTCCAGTGCGGAAAACGCGCGTCGCCTGACCGCGATCGCCGCACAGAAAGCGCTCAACGAAGGCGGCGTGGCCGTGCTCATCGTGCCCGGCGATCTGTTCACCCAGAAGCCCAACGACAGCCTGCCCTACCGCACCCAGCGCTTCGACCCCGTGCTGCGACCGAACGACGCCGATCTGGATGCCATCGCCGCCAAGCTCAACGCCGGCACGAAGGTGTCCATCTATGCCGGCTATGGCTGTCGCCACGCCCACGACGAGCTGATCGCGCTGGCCGACAAGCTCGGCGCCCCCATCGCCTGGACATCGCGCGCCAAGGACTTCGTCGAATACGGCAACGACCTGGAAGTGGGCATGACCGGCGTGTTCGGGCTGGAAGGTGGCTATCGGGCGGTGTCTGAATGCGACACGCTGCTATTGCTCGGCTGCAACTTCGCCTGGGCCCAGTTCTATCCGGACAACGCCACCATCATTCAGGTCGATACCAACCCCGGCCATATCGGCCTGCGCCACCCCATCGATATCGGCGTGGTCGGCAGCGCCCGTGATACCTGTGCCGCATTGCTCGACCGGGTCGAAAAGAACAGCGATCGCGAATGGGTCAACGACTGTCGGAAAACGTATCTCGAGTCGCTGGAAAACGCCGCTGCCCAGTCCGACTACGACGACCTGATCCACCCGCAGGAACTCACCCTGCTGCTCGACGCGCACGCCGATGACGATGCGGTATTCACCGCCGACGGTGGCAGCCCGATGGTGTGGTGCCTGCGTCATATCAAGGCCAACGGCAAGCGCCGTACGCTGCCCAGCCTCGTGCACGGCACCATGGCCAACGCCTATCCGCAGGCGCTGGGTATCGCCAAGGCGTTTCCCGAGCGCCAGGTCATCGCCATGTGCGGCGACGGCGGCCTGAGCATGCTCATGGGCGACCTGCTCACGCTCGTCCAGGAGCAGATCCCGGTCAAGCTGGTGGTGTTCAACAACAGCTCGCTCGGCTTCGTGGAAATCGAACAGAAGGTGGAAGGCCTGCTCGATGCCTATACCGAACTCAAGAACCCGGATTTCGGGCGTGTTGCCGAAGCGATCGGCCTGTGGGGCCGCAAGATCGAGAAGAAACACGAGCTCGAGGACGGCGTACGCGACCTGCTGGCCCACAACGGCCCGGGCATTCTCGACGTCAAGGTCAATCGCATGGAACTGGTCATGCCGCCGCATATCGAAGCAGGCCAGGTTGCCTCCACCGCGCTCTATTCGACCAAGGCCATATTCTCGGGTCGCATGGACGAAGTGGTGGATCTTGTTCGCAACAACTTCGGCCGCCGTTAACAGCAGGGCATGGCATAGGGCCGCGAACGCTAATCAATAGGCGCTCGCGTGCCCTATGTTTTAAATCCGGGTAGAACGAAACAAGCGGGGCGGGCCTAAAAGCCCGCCCCGCTTGCGTGGTGCCTGGCGACTAGAACGTCGCCCAGTCGCCGTCGTCTTCATCGGCGATTGCGGGTTGCGCCTTCGCGCGCCCATCCGCTCTCGGCGCGCTAGTCTGTGTCTTTTGGGCAGGTTGCGGCGCCGGCTCAGGCGCCTTCTGGACGCTCGACCGATGCGGGGCCACCGTTTGGACGGTATCAGCCGCCGGCAACCCGGCAACCTTGAAATAGGCCATCTGCTGCCTGAGCTGGCTGGCCTGTTCCTCCAGGGAATGACTGGCCGCCGACGATTGTTCCACCAGCGCCGCGTTCTGTTGCGTGACGCTGTCGATTTCGTTGATGGCGATATTGACCTGGTCGATGCCCGAAGCCTGCTCCTTGCTCGCCGACGCGACCTCCGAAACCAGGTCGCTGACCTTGGTAACCGAACTGACGATTTCCTTGAGCACTTCGCCCGCCGCGGTCACCTCGCTCGAACCGTAGGCAACCTTCTTGCCGCTGTCCTCGACCAGCTCCTTGATCTCCTTGGCCGCCCCGGCACTACGGCTGGCCAGGTTGCGCACCTCGGTCGCCACCACGGCAAAGCCACGCCCCTGTTCACCTGCGCGCGCCGCCTCCACCGAGGCATTCAAGGCAAGCAGGTTGGTCTGGAACGCGATCTCGTCGATCATGCCGATGATGTTGCTGATCTTGTCGCTCGCGGCGGTAATTTCACCCATGGCCGCGGTCGCACGATCGACGACCTGACCGCCTTCGTCTGCGCGGTTGCGCACCTGGTGAACCAGCTGGTCGGCCTGTGCTGCGTTATCGGCGTTCTGGCGTACCGTGGAGGTCATTTCCTCCATCGAGGCGGCCGTTTCTTCCAGGCTCGACGCCTGCTGCTCGGTACGACCACTGAGCTCCTGATTGCCACTCGCAATTTCACGCGCACCCACGCTCACCGCCTCCGAGCTGCTGCGCACGCTTGTCACCAGCTCGGCCAAACGTGTCTGCATCTTCTCTAGCCCGCCAAGCATCGCGCCGAATTCGTCGCGGTACGGGTTGTCGATACGATTGTCGAGCCGCCCCTGGCCAATCGCCTCGACCAGCGATCCGGCCTGACTGAGCGGCCGGGTGATCATGCGCACAAGCCAGAAGGTGATCGCACAGACCACGGCCAGGGCGATCGCAATCAACGCAAATATCCCGAACTTCGCCTTCACATTCGCCGCCTGCGATGCTTCGAACGCCGCCCGGCCCTGCTCCATCTGCAAGTCTACGAGATCGCGCAGCTGCGAACGCAGCGCCTCGAACGGCTTGGAAATCTCGGTCTCGTAAAGACGCTCGGCACCCGCTATATCGCCCGCCTGGGCGCGCCGCAGATAGTCGGCGAGCTTGGTCGAGACCAGCTCATAGTTGGACAACATCGCCAGCGCCGCCGTCTTCTCGTCGGCGTCGGTCACTTTGCCCGGGTAGTAACGCGATAGACGGTCGTCCAGTTCCGGTTTGGCCTGGGCGAAGAAAGACGCGAAGTCCTCCACGGCCGCAGGCGAGCGCTGTGCATGAATCTGCAGCAATCGCGCATAGCCACGCCCCAGCGTGATATTGACCTGCGACAAATGCCGCAAACCACGCATGTTCTTGTTGTAGATATCTTCCTTGCTTTTATCGGCCTGGTTCAGCGCCACCACGGCGGTCGCGCCAAGAACACAAAGCAATAGGAAAACCAAACCGAATCCAAGCCCAAGCTTGCTCTTTACACTTCGCAACCCACGCAGCATTTGTCTTCTCCGTCTATCGCTTAGTCACGGCTGGTTCACACTCAGCCGCAGGTAACCGCTATTGTTCAATCAAGACCTTGCGGAGTTCGAGACGACGACTAACTTGCCGGCACGCCGCATCAAATAACCCAACTGGCGTGATATCGGCGTGTTTAAAACGCGCTTTAGCGTTCGTGGATCGAAAATTCATATTGAGATAGAACCGGCGACCGGGACGGGTCGCCCCTGCGCACTTGCCGCGGGTAGATCACCCAGGTACAAGCCGCTATCACGATCGATGATCGTGCGATGCCATCACGCCCGGCCACGCGGCACGGCGCCACCCTGTGCTGGTGGCGCTGACGAGTGCACCCGCACGCGCGCCGGTTACGCGCGTGCGACCTCGAACCGCAGGGCGGCAGCCTGCAGTCGTGCGGCATCGGACTCCAGTACACGCGAGGAGGCCGCGGCCTCTTCGACCAGGGCCGCGTTCTGCTGGGTGACCTGGTCGATCTGGCTGACCGCTTCGCTGATCTGGCTGATGCCGTCGCTCTGCTCGCTCGACGCCGAGGCGATTTCCGCGATGAGCGTATTGACGCGTCGTGCGTCTTCCTCGATCGACTGCATGGTTTCGTTGGCCTTGCCGACCAACGTCGTACCCTCACCGACCTGGGAGACCGAGTTCTCGACCAGCTTGGCGATATCCTGCGAGGCATCCGCCGAGCGCTTGGCCAACTGGCGTACTTCGCTGGCTACCACGGCAAAGCCACGACCGTGTTCGCCGGCGCGCGCGGCTTCCACCGCGGCGTTCAAGGCCAGCAGGTTCGTCTGAAAAGCGATGCCGTCGATCATTTCTATGATTTCGGCCATGCGGTCCGAACTCTCGCGCACGCCGCTCATGGCGGTCACGACCTGGCCCATGACCTGCCGTCCTTCGGTCAACGAACTATCGGTGCGTTCCGACAACGTCTTCACTTCACGGGCGTTGTCGGCATTCTGCTTGATGGTGGCCGACAGCTGCTCCATGCTCGCCGCGGTCTGCTCGAGCGAGGCCGCCTGTTGCTCGGTGCGCGAGGACAGCTGGGCATTGCCGGCTGCGATTTCGCGCGAGCCGCTGTCCACCGAAGACGCCGCATCGCGGATGGTGGTAATCGTGGATGCGATATCGATACGCATGCGCTCGATCGCGTACAACAAACTGTTCTGGGCCGCCGATTCGCAGCCGTCAACCGGCGTGAAATCGCCCGAGGCCATGGCATTCACCTGGCGCCTTGCCTGCTCCGGGTCGCCGCCGATATCGCGATAGATACCGCGCCCGACGCGCCAGAATACCAAGCTGACGAGTCCACCGATCACGGTGAGCAGTAGAAAATTGATCAACAGCGATCGACGCAGCGCAGCCGAGAGATCTTCGACATAGACGCCGGCGCCGACGATCACATCCCACGGCTCGAACGCCTGAACGTAGCTCATTTTCGTCTCCGGCGGCTCGCCCTGGGTGCGCTCCCAGGCGTAGTTCACGAAACCGCCGCCGTCGCGGCCGACATTGATGAGCTTCTGAAATATCTTCTCGCCGTCGGCCGCCTGCGTATCGATAACCGATACCGTGGACGGCACCGTGGGATGGCTGGCAAGAAAGCCGTCCGGCGTAAGCACGAACACGTAGTTGTCGCCGTCGAAGTGCAGGTTGCTCAGCTGTGCGAAGGCAGCCGCACGGGCTTGCTCTCGCGACAGCTCACCGCGCTCGACCCGCTGCTCGTATTCGGCCAGCAGGCTGCCGGCATAGTCAACCAGTTGCTTGAGCCCGGCCTGGCGCTCTTCGGTAAGCGCGGAGCGCTCCATGGCGGTAATGCCGAGCACGCTGACCATCATCCCCACCCACATGAGCACCAGGATCATGCCCAGCTTCTTTCGCAGCGACCATCGGGGCCCGGATCGCTTCGGTCGCCGTGCGGCGGCCGTCTTGCCGTTTTCGTCGGCGTGGGCTGTGGGTAGATTGAGCCCTTCTGCAGTGGCAGCCATGTACGTTATCGCGTTGGATTATGTTGCCTTGCCTATTTCGGCCACGCCGCAGGAAACTTGATTGCGTGTTCGCGAACCCGATGTTTCAATCCCCAGCGTTATTGAGTGGGAGGTTGCAGCGAGGGCGGTCTGCACCGCTGCATTGGCTTGGAAATGCCGCGAGCCGACGTTGCATCGCAGCCACGGGCCGCCACCACGTCCGCTTGTTCGCCAGCGCCGGCCACCCAGCGACATCGCTGACCCTTGCACCTTGCCCGCCAACGCAGCGCGGACGTGATTGGCTAATTTCGCGACTTCAGCTCGTTGACGTAATCCAGCGATAGCACGCGGCGCCGCTCCGCTGCCGTGAACCGCGTCTGGCGAAGCGACTCAAGTGCCTCGTCCCGATCAGGAGGTGCCAAGCCGGGATTGGCCAGGATCCGGCCATGCGCGCGCCGATAATCGTCGTAGCGCCGCTGCCAGGCATCGCGACGTGCATCGACCTGGGCCAAACGCTGAGCGGCGTCAGGGCCAAGCATGGCCTCTCGGCGTGCCCTTATCTGGGCGTCGCTTGCGCCCGCTTCGCGCATTCGCTCGATCTGCACGTGCGCACGGCCCGGCAGCGTGGCGTGCTGTCGTGCCTCGCGGATTCGATCCGGCAGCATGCGCTCGAGCAGTTCAAGCCGCTGCTCGCGCTCGGCATCGCTCAACCCCGGCGTGTGTTGCAGTTCGCGTCTTGCAACCAGATAGCGAGCCATCCTGTCGTCTTCGTTGAAAAACGCGTCGGCCACCGCGACCCCCAGCACTTCCCGCCGGAGCGCTTCACGCGTTTGCAGCGTCTGCGCCAGCGCAGGTGCCGTGGCATCGGCACGCGGCATCTGTTGTACGCGATGCCGATAGGCAATGTAGTCGCGATAAACATCGAGCACTTCCGCCTGGGCCGAATCGGGCAGCCCGAGAGAGTCGAGATAGCGAGTCAGCCGTGCCTGGATTTGCGCCATGCCTACGCGGCCGATACCGGTCAGAAAATAGTCGAACATCCGCCGCAGATCGCGGGTAACCACCAGCCGCCCTTCGTTGTCGAGGGTGACGCCGCCATCCACGGATGTGCCGGCATGGGACGGCAAGGGTCGCTCCGCGTTAGCCACAGGCGCGCCCGGAGTCCCCTCGGCCGCGCCGTCAGCGCCGAGCGTCGACGGGCTTGCCGCTGTCGCCGGCCGCGCGGAGATCGAAGCCCCCGCTCGGCTGGCCACCCCGGATTGGTCGGGCCATAGGGCGACCGCCCCGCCGCCGGCCAGAACCACTCCAATGAACAGGACGTAGCGAGCACGCATGCCGTTTAAAGACCGGCGTTTTTCAACCGATTGGCGTGCTGGCGATAGAGTTCGGGTACATCCTGTCCGAAGCCGACAAGCCCCGCGACCTGATTGATTTCGTCTAGGTGGTTCTGGGCATAGTCGTCTCGAATCACCTCGCCGAGCTTGCTCGAACACTGGCCGACCAGCCCGTCGTTGGGCTTGCCTCGAAAAGCCGTCGCGGTGATGGCCAGCAGCGAATCGGTCGGATCCACGAGGGTTGTAACCTGGCGTATGCCGGTCCAGGAGTAATAGCGAACGCCGTCGACGACGTGCTCACCGTCGCCGCAATCGGCCGGTATGCCAGCGGAAAACCGGGCATTGAACTCTGCCGCGCCGCGGGTGCTCAGGGAGTATTGGGCCGCCCGCGAGTCCTGCGGGTAACCGCCGTCGGAGAGTAGATCCACCAGACCCGCAAGCGCGGTCACGGTGCGATCGAGCAGCGGGCCGCTCACCGGCTCATCGTGTGCCGGCACCAGAAAATCGGCAACCGGGCTGCCACGGTTGACCCCCGCAACGCTGGTCACCGAAGCCACCAGCTCGGGCGCCACGCCGGCGACATACCGCGTTGTCGGGCCGCCGTGGCTGTGGCCGATCAAATTTACTTTTTCGGCACCGCTCAAGGCCAGGATTTCGCGCACCTGAGCCAATAGCTGCTCTCCGCGGACTTCGGTGTAGTTCGCCGCCGATATCTGGGCAACGTAGACCTCGGCACCGCCCTCACGCAGCGCTTCGGGAATGGCAGAGAAGTAGTCGATCGGCCCGATGGCGTCGAAGCCGAACCAGCCGTGCACCAGCACGATCGGGTACCGCGTTTCGGTATAGCCGGCCGGCCCCGAATCGCCGCCGTGAAAAGAAAGCCAGCCGCTATAGCCAGGCCCGGCGAATAACAGACACAGCCCGGCAGCCACCGCTACCCGAACACGACGGATAACATCACGCTTCATTGCCCCCTCCCGCACGCGAATGAAAATCGCGCCTGCTCCAATTGCTATCTTGTTTTTCTGCCGACGCCGTACGTGCGGGTCGGTCTCTGTCAAAAGCTAGCAGGCGGCTCGGATCGCGTACACATCGACTTTAGCCTTGGTCCGTTGGCGGTGCCGGCATTCATACCTGCCGGCCGGACGTTGCCGGCACACGGGGTAGCGCCTTCCCGCACGGCCGCACCCCGGCCAACACGGTCGCAAGACTCGGCCAATAAAAAGGCCGGCAAAAGCCGGCCCATTCGTGTCGAGGAGAACACGAGGCGGCCGGCGTTCGCCGGCCGCTCGTGCTGCGCTGCCTAGAGGGCGGCGCTGTTGCGGTCGGCCACGTCGAAGCGGTCGTGCATCATCACCTTGTTCCAGGCGGCGACAAAGTCACGAACCAGCTTCTCGTGTCCGCCGGTCTGGGCATAGAACTCGGCCAGCTGACGCAGCTGGGAGTTGGCGCCAAAGATCAGGTCACAACGCGTGGCCTTGAACTTCGTTTGACCATTGCTGCGATCATCCAGCGTGAACTCCATGCCGGCCTCGTCGACCTTCTTCCACTCGTACTCGGGCGAGGTGAGGTTTACGAAGAAGTCGTTGCTGAGCACGCCCGGCTTGTCCGTGAACACGCCGTGGTGCTTGTAGGCGCCGTCGGTATTGATATCCAGCACGCGCAGGCCACCGGTCAACGCGGTCCACTCGGGCGCGGTCAGGCCCAGCAGCGCGGCCCGGTCCAGAAAGATCTGTTCGGGCGATACGTTGTAGTTGATGTCGTCGCGATGGAAGTTGCGGAAACCGTCGGACACCGGCTCGAGCCAGCGAAAGCTCTGCTCGTCGGTCTGCTCTTCGGTGGCATCGTTACGACCCGGCGTGAACGGTACCGTGATATCGATACCGGCATCCTTGGCCGACTTTTCGACGGCCGCACAGCCGCCCAGCACGATCAGATCGGCCAGCGAAACCTTCTTGTTGCCCGCCTGGGCCGAATCGAAGTCGCGCTTGATGCCTTCGAGGGTGGATACCACCTTGCCGACCTCGGCCGGGTTGTTCACCGGCCAGTCCTTCTGCGGGGCCAGGCGTATGCGGGCACCGTCCGCGCCGCCGCGCTTGTCCGACGTACGGAAGGTCGACGCCGCGCCCCAGGCCACGCCGGCCAGCTCGGCCACCGTGAGCCCGGAATCCAGAATGCGGCCCTTGAGATCGGCCACATCGCTGGCGTCCACCAGCTCGAAATCCACGGCCGGGATCGGGTCCTGCCAGATCAGGTCCTCGGCCGGCACTTCCGGGCCGAGATAACGCGCCTTCGGGCCCATGTCGCGATGGGTGAGCTTGTACCAGGCCTTGGAGAACGCTTCGGTGAAGTAGTCGAAGTCCTCGAGGAACTTCTCGCAGATCTTGCGATAGGCGGGATCGACCTTCAGCGCGATATCCGAGGTCATCATCATCAGCGGATGATCCACGCCTTCAAGGTGCGCGTCCGGCGTGCGCGGGGCGTTCTTGTCCACCGGCGTCCACTGCAGCGCCCCTGCCGGGCTACGCGTCTGCTCCCATTCGAACTTGAACAGGTTCTCCAGATAGCTGTTGTCCCAGGCCGTCGGGTCCTGCGTCCAGGAGCCTTCGATACCGTTGGTCATCGTATCTTCGGCGTTGCCCTTGCCGCGCGGGTTGTTCCAACCCAGGCCGGCGGCTTCCATCGGCGCGGCTTCCGGCGCATGCCCGATCTGATCCGGCGGGGTCATGCCATGCGATTTGCCGAAGGCGTGGCCGCCCGCGATCAGGGCGACGGTTTCCTCGTCGTTCATGGCCATACGGCCGAAAGTGATCCGTATATCGACCGCGGAATCCTCGGGAATGCCCTTCTTGGCCGAGCCTTCCGGATCCACATAGATGAGGTTCGAGTTGGACGCCGCCAGCGGCGCTTCCAGGTCGTAGTCGGCATCACCGGCTTCGCCGGTCCAGCGCAGGCCGCGATTGACCATCTGGGCCGGCTGGCCTTCCATCGGCCCGTGCGGCGCGTCCTCCGGCTTCTTGCCGGTCCAGCCTTCGGGGCCCCAATAGGTGAGGTTGTCGGGTTCCCAGGCATCGATACGACCGCCGGCGAAGCCGTAGGTCGGAAAGCCCATGATTTCGAGCGAGCAGTTGCCGGTGAGCACGATCAGATCGGCCCAGGAAATGGAGGCGCCATATTTTTGCTTGATCGGCCAGAGCAGACGCCGCGACTTGTCGATATTGCCGTTGTCCCACCAGCTGTTGATCGGGGCAAAGCGCTGCATGGCCTCGCCCGCGCCGCCGCGGCCGTCGGCGATGCGATAGGTGCCGGCCGAATGCCAGGCCATACGGATCATCTGCGGGCCATAGTTGCCGTAATCCGACGGCCACCAGTCCACCGACGATTTCAGCAGCGTCTTGATATCGTTCTTCAGCGCTTCGAGATCCAGCTTCTTGAACGCCTCGGCGTAGTTGAAATCCGGATCTTCGGGGTTGGCCTCGCGCGGGTTCTGGTGCAGCAGCTCGACCTGAAGACGGTTCGGCCACCAGTGCTGTAGCGTCGGCTCGGAGCCGGCCGCGCCGCCGACCGTATTACCGGCGAACGGGCATTTGCCGCCGATCTTGACTTCTTCACTCATAGTCACGGTTCCTGTTGACGATTTCTTGGACCTTTCGGTGGTTGAATCCGGTGTCGGGGACGCCGGAAAGGGCTGCTGTCGCTAGGCCTTGTCAGGGCGAGTCTCGGTATTCGCACGACAGCGGCTACACACACCCCAAAACAGGATCTCGGCCTCGTGGATCACGAAGCCCTGAGCGTCGTCCGGGGTGAGGCACGGTGCATGACCGTGCTTGCAGTCCGTGTCCTCAACACGGCCGCAATGAGTACAAACAAGGTGATGATGGTTGTCGCCCCGCCGCCGCTCGAAGCGCGCCGGGTGACCGCTGGGCTTGATCTGGCGTACCAGTTCGGCCTCCACGCTGGCCGAGAGCACGTCGTACACCGCCTGTTTAGACAACGTGCCCAACTGCTCGACCACGCCCTGGTGAACCTGGTCCGCGCTGGCGTGCGGGTGGCTGGATAACCACTTGAGAATGGCATGGCGCGCCGCCGTCACGCGCAGCCCGCGCTGGCGCAGCGACTCTGCAATCGCGCTATCGCTTTCGGGCACCGTTTGATTCTCCATGTTCACTGTCACTTGCCTTGTTGCCCGATACAGTTTCTCCGGCGCCTCGACCTGGAATGGCCTGCGTCCGGATGCCGATCGCGCCGCCTCGCGGTCCGGCGTATGCTGGCCTTCAAGGCCCGCGAGCCGGCGCCTCGCTGCTTCCACGATTGTCTGCTTCGGTAAATACGTACTATTACCCCCTACGGTTTCAGTAGTTTTACGGTTTCATTCCAACGATCGATTCAACAAAACGCTCGATCCCTCGCGCCTGCGAGCGGAGCGGCCCGCATCCCTGATGCCGATCTCCGGCCGCGGCTACCCGCCCGGGCCCCGCCCGACCGCGCGATCGCGTGGTCGGCGCCGATTCCGGGCATAGGCCGCTAGCCAGCGCCCGCTTCGAAGCGCCAGACGGGCCTGGCCTACAGTTCTGAACGGCTGTCGTTCGGTTACAGCCATCGGCGCATGTCGGCGACCGGCGTCCGGTACGAAACCGACCGAAAATCGACGTTCGGGTTGACCACGCCTATGCGAATGCATGCGGGCTGTTGGCGCGGGCGGCGAAGGCGCCTGCACTCGTGTCGGGATGGGCGAATGCGTGGGGCCGCCGAAGCCGACCGCGCTGGGCCCGCGGCTTCTGCCCGTGCCCCATTGCGGTGGGGCGAACGGCCGCGAGCGAACGGCGATCGGCCGGTATGTAAATCGAGCGCCCCGGCGCGACGGCCACGCGGCGGCGTCGCGACGCCGACATCGGATATGACTACTGATCCGATACCCAAACAACGGACTGCACCAGCTGTTTTCAACGCCATCGAACGAAACGCGGGCATGTGTCCGGCCTTTCCAATGGCGCCACGGCCGCCGGCCGTGGCGCACCTGCCCTCGCAGACACGCGTTGAGAGCGACGCCGATTAGTCCAATCCGTGGCCGGCGGTCACGCCCGGGGTGGCGCAGCTATGCGCTGTCCAGCACGACACGAACCTTGGCGGCCAGTTCCTGCCGGGTATAGGGTTTGCTCAGCAACTCGACGCCCGGATCCAGGCGCCCCTGATGCACGATGGCGTTCTCGGTATAGCCGGAGGTGAACAAAACCTTCAATCGGGGATAGCGTGCAACCGCCCGGTCGGCCAGCTGGCGGCCGGTCATGCCTCCGGGCATGATGATATCGGTAAGCAGCAGATCGATATTTGGCTGGCGTTCCAGGGCGCTCAGTGCGGCCGGGCCGGACGTGCAAACCGTCACCCGATACCCCAGCGAACGTAGCTGGCCTTCCAGATGGGTCAGTACCAGATCGTCGTCCTCGGCAATGAGGATATGCTCGCTGCCGCCGCGATAGGACGGCTGCTTCGACGGCACGCGGCCCAGCGGCAAGTCATCGTTCGAACGGGGGAAATAGAGCTTTACGCAGGTGCCCTCCCCCGGCTCGGAATAGATCTTGATATGCCCGCCCGACTGCTTGGTGAACCCGAACACCATGCTCAGCCCCAGGCCGCTGCCCTTGCCCACCGCCTTGGTGGTAAAGAACGGCTCGAAGGCGCGGGCCACGGTCGCTGCGTCCATGCCGCTACCTGTATCGGATACGCCGATCATCACGTAATCGCCGGGCTCGACCTCCGAATGCCGCTCGGCATAGTGTTCGTCGAGCACGCTGTTGGCGGTTTCGATGGTGAGCTTGCCGCCTTCCGGCATCGCGTCGCGCGCGTTCACCACCAGGTTCAATAACGCGGTATCCAGTTCGCTGGCATCGATTTCGGTGCTGCCCAGCTGCGGATCGAGCGCGGTTTCAAGCTCGATATTCGCCGGCAAGGTTCGCCGAACGAGCGGCTGAATGGCCTGCACCCGCTCGTTGACGTCGGCCAGTTCGGGGTTAAGAGGTTGTCGGCGGGCAAACGCGAGGAGCCGATTGGTCAACTCGGCACCGCGCTGTGCCGCGGCAACCGTCATCTGCGCCATCTGGCTGAGCATCACATCGGTTGCCTGCTCTGCCAGCACTTCGGCGTTGCCGAGGATGACGGTCAGAAGATTGTTGAAATCGTGTGCGACGCCGCCGGTGAGATGGCCCACCGCTTCGAGCTTCTGCGCTTCGCGCAGGCGTGCTTCCATATCGATGCGCTCGCTGATGTCGAGCATGCTGCCGACCATGCGAATCGCCCGGCCGGACTCGTCTCGAAGCACAAAGCCGCGGTCCACGACGCTGGCGATCTGGCAATTTTTTCTGAAGAAGCGATACTCGCCGCGCCAGAGCACCGCCCCGCTGTCGATCACGTCGGCCACGCTCTGGGCGACGCGCTCACGATCCTCTTCGTGAACGCATTGCCGCCAGGATTGGCGACCGCCATCCAGCTCGTCATGGGCATAGCCGAATACTGCAGTCACCGCGTCGTTCCACCACACCTGCCCGCTGACCAGATCCCAGTCCCAGATCACGTCGTTAACCGCGCGCGAGATCAGTTCGAACCGCTCCCTGGCCTCTCGAATCTCTGCTTCCTGGGCCTTGCGTCGCGAAATATCGCGCTGCACGGCCACAAAATGGGTGCACTCGCCCGCGGCATCGAACAGCGGCGTGACCTCGACTTCCAGCCAGTACACCGTGCCGGATCGCTTTTGATCCCGCAGCTCGCAGCGAATCGGCTGGTGCCGATACAACGCCGTGCGAATCCGGGCTAACTGCTGCGCGTCGGGGCCCGTATCCTGCAAGAACCAGGGCCGTTGCCCCAGCACCTGCTCTTTGGCCCGGCCGGTCAAACGCTCGTAGGCATCGTTCACGTAGACGACGCGCGGCTGCTGCGGGGCGTCGGCGGGCGCAGCTTCGGTGATGATCACCGTATCGTCCTGGCGCGCGAGGGCGGCTTCGATCATGCGCAGCTGATCCTGGTATTCGCGCTGTTGCGTCACGTCGCGAAGATAGACGGCCAGACCTTCCGGTATGGGGTAGGCGCTGATTTCCAGCCACTTGCCCCGCGGCGCGCAGTAGCTCTGGAAGTGAACCGTTCGCTGTCCGGCGACGGCATGGCGGTATTTCTGCTCGACAGCTTTACCGAGCGTGTCGGGAAACTCGGCCCAGAGATTGCGGCCGAGCAGCTCGGCCGCCGGGCGTTCGAGCAGCGCACAGGCCTTGCGGTTCAGGTAGGTGAAATTCCAGTCGTGGTCGAGCGCGTAAAAAGCATCACCGATGCTCTCGAGAATATCGATCCGGGCCTTATCGGCCTTGTCGGCGCGCTGGCGGGCCTCCTGCAGGCTCGTTATGTCCTGAAACGCCCCCTGCACTGCCACCACTTGGCCGTGCTCGTCGCGCTCGGCCACGCCGAGGCTGCGCACCCAGGATTGCCTGCCATCGGCGGTATGCAACCTGCTGACGACATCGAAACTCGTACCCTGCTGCACACAGCGTTTGAAAACGCTCTGAATCACCTCTCGATCGCCAG
Source organism: uncultured Salinisphaera sp. (assembly GCF_964012375.1). Lineage (NCBI taxonomy): Bacteria > Pseudomonadati > Pseudomonadota > Gammaproteobacteria > Salinisphaerales > Salinisphaeraceae > Salinisphaera > uncultured Salinisphaera sp. The sequence goes on along the minus strand of NZ_CAXGSH010000024.1, from coordinate 15,761 downwards.
GGGCATAGAAACCGATCGCTTCTTCGACGGTGTGCGGCGAATAGCCGGCAGGCATGCCGTGAATTGCGGCCGTCTCCGATGTCCAGACCACGGATCGAGACTCCAGCGCCACGCGCCAGCCACCCAACTTCGCCTTTTCGCCGGCCAGGCGCAGAAGCTGCTCTGCCTGGGTGAGCTTTTCGCGGGTGCGCATCAGCGAGGTCACGTCCTGCACATAGCCGACCACGATCTCGTCATCGGCACGACGGTGGCGTTCGCCCACGGCCTTGATATGCCGCACCTCACCGCTGCGCGTACGTATCCGGTGTTCCAGCAATATCTGTGGCGTCTGGCGGTTCAAAAACTGCAGGTAGGCCACGCGTGCATCCGCCTGGTCGCCCGGATGCACCAGCGCAAAATAACTGTCCAGATCCGGCGCGCCCTCGCTGATGGGTCGATCGTGAATATCAAAAACCTGGGCCGACCAGCTCAAGTCGCCGGTCTTCGGCCGGTACTCCCACGTACCCAGATTGAGCATGCGCTCGGCGGCGCGCATGCGCGCTTCGTACTCCTGGAGTTTGGACAGCGCCTGGCGAAGCTCCTGCGACCTGAGCACGATATCGCGTACGGCGGCCGGATCCTGTCGGGTCGCGGCGTCCACGGGTCGCGTGTCCTCGCTGTAGTCGATGACGCCGGTAATGTCCTCGGTTCGATGCAGGATGAACTCGATCTCGCCGTGCTCGTCCAGCACGGGAGTATTCATCGAGCTCCAGAAGCGTTCTTCGAACGTGCCCTGCGGCGAACGCAGCGGGTAGCGCTGTATACCCATGGTGTCCGGCGCCTTGAGCGCCTCGACCCGTTCCAGCGACGCCAGCAGATTTCGCTCGCCGTCTGCCAACGGATCGGTCGGATCATCCGGGAAGGCGTCGAATACGCGCTTGCCGACGATGTCCTGTTCACGTTTTGCCGTCGCGGCAAGGTATTCATCGGTTGCGGTCACGATCTCGAAGCTGCGGGGTAACAGCACGAGAATCTTGCCCGGCGCGGCCTTGAACAGCCGCCTGTAAGTATCGTCGTCCGGCTGCATCATCCGTCTTGCCGCCCGCAGGTTGCCTGCCAGAGCGCGGCGGCCTGATGACTCATGGGTTTGGCGATGAAGTAGCCCTGGGCCTGATCGCAGCCCACCCGATACAACAGCTCCAATGCCTGGCTGCCCTCGACCCCTTCGGCCACCACGTTCAGGCCAAGCGAATGGCCCAGACCGATCACCGCGCTGACGATCTTCATCGACTCCTCGGACGTCGCCAGACTTTTCACGAACATGCGATCGATCTTGAGTTCGGAAAACGGCAGCCGCGCCAGCTGCACCATCGATGAATAGCCCACGCCAAAGTCATCGATCGACAGTTCGAAACCCCGAATACGGAACTGGGTCAGATTTTCGAGCAGCACCAGCGGGTTGTTCAGGCTGGCTGTCTCCGTGATCTCGAGGATCACCTGCGACGGCGCGATGCCCTGCGCCTTGCATTCCTCGAATAGCCAGCGCGGGAAGTCCTCGTCGCCAAGGTTGAGCGGCGACAGATTGAGCGCGTACTTCAGCGGCTTGCCACCGATATCGGGCGGACGCCACGTCAAAGCGTAGCGATAGACCTGTCGGGTCAGCTCGTGTATCTGACCGGTCTGCTCGGCACAGCCGATGAATACATCGGGCGCTATCAAGTCGCGCTTGTTGGCCTGCCAGCGGGCAAGACATTCGAAGCCGACCAGGGCGCCCGTGGCGAGCGATATCTTCGGCTGATAATGGGCGACGAACGCCTCGGCGGCGAGCGCATCGGCAAGCTCGGCCCTGGACACGCTTCGAATCGAACGTTCTGGAAGAAACCCGACGTTCTCCGGCGCCCTCGACTCGACTGCGATCAGCAGCGATTTAAGCTCGGCATACGAAAACGGCTTGGCCAGCGTGCCGGTGAGCCACAGGCCATTTTCGACCGCCGCACGCGCCGCGGATTCCAGAATCCGCCCACCCAGGCCCGACACGATAATCAGGCCGGCGCCACAATCCAGTTTTGCCAGGCGATGGATGACGTCGATGCCGTCGCCGTCGCCCAACTGCAGGTCGACGGCCACATGGGTCGGCGGGGCGGTCTCCAACCGCTCCATGAACACGTCGATACGATCGGTGTAGTCCGTCTCATAGCCTGCGTTGCGGGCCATCATGCAGATGGTCGCCCCTACGTCACGCTCGTCGTCCAGCACCAATAGACGTCTTGGTGTCCCCCGTTGTTCAACCATGACACTCCGCGCACTCGCATATGTCTGAACTTGGCTGTCTGGCAGCACTCTTCCAAGAGGCCCTCGCCAGTAATCAGTCGGCCCTATTATTTGTCGTCCAGCAACTATCTATAATTGTTTCTACCACCCTACTCCTATCCGAAATTTCACGTAAATAACGGTAGCCTTTTGTCTCACTTCAAATAAAAAACACGTTGTTTCGCCGCAAGCCCTCCTTTGTACGTGTGACATGCAGCGATTCGGCGCTATCGGTCGATCCGACAAAGCGATACGAGGGTTGACAAAGCACGCCTGCGGGACGACCACCCGCGGTATGTCGCCCTCTCTAAAAAAACAGACTGCCCCCTTGCGCGAGGCTGCATAGCCAGGCAATTACCGCCGACAAGCTCGGCCAACAACGCCGTCGCTCTAGATCGCGCAGATTTGTGCGAAAAATCGCATATCGCTGGCTCACCCAAGCGGTTGCAAGATCAAGTCAGCCACTCACCACATTCCGGGCACGTAGTCTTCCTGTCACCTGCCGCAGTTAGTGTTTAACGCACTCATCCTGGAGCGCGCTGCGGGGGCTTTCATGGATCGTCGGCGTTTTCTTTCGACTTTATCGGCTGCGGGCGCGGTCGGCTGGAGCCTGACCGCCACCCCGGGCTGGGCCCGGGCGCTGGGCGGCGTATTCGAAAGCCCGGTGCCGTTCATCGATTCGGCCGATATCGGCCCGCAGGGGCAGGCCTGCGCTGTTGACGACGCCGCCACAGCCCGGCATCAGGCAGCGTGGTTTCCCCAGAGCGTCGCCTCGGGCGACCCGAAGGAACAGGGCATCGTGCTGTGGACCCGGCTCGCCCCGGAGAGCGAGGCCGCAGCCGGCGACGCGGTCGTGAACTGGCAGATCGCGACGGACGAAGAATTCAGCAACGTCGTTCTCGCCGGCGCCGCCCGTGCAGGTGCCGCGGGCGACTTTACCGTCAAGCTCGCCATCGCCCATTCGGCGCTGAGCGGTTTCAAAACGTATTACTACCGTTTCATTTTGCAGGGCGTGGCCAGCCGCACCGGGCGGTTCAAGACGCTGCCCTCCGCCGAGGCCAACCCCGAACGGCTGCGGCTGGGCTATATCACCTGTCAGGACTACGGCTTCGGTTTCTACAACGCCCTTGCCCGCGTCGCCGAGGAAGACGTGGACTACGTCATCCACCTGGGCGACTACATCTACGAAACCGTCGATGCCGGTTTTCAGCAGGGCGGCGCGCGCCCGATTGGCCCGCTGCCTTCCGGCAACCCCACGCCGGCCGACATCGATGACTATCGTTACCTGTATCGCAGCTATCGCAGCGACGCCGAGCTGCAGCGTCTGCACGAGCGCTTTGCCATGATCGCCATCTGGGACGATCACGAATTCGGTAACGATTGTCACGGCAACGTGCCCCCGGATACCGACACGGGTGCGACCACGCCGAGACCGGCCCTGCGCCAGGCCGCCAATCGTGCCTGGAGCGAGTATATCCCGGCGAATACCGCCTTCGACGCCGACCGGCCCTGGAACGAATCGATCCAAATCTATCGCAGCTTTCGCTTCGGCCAGCTCGCCGAGCTGATCGCCACCGACGAACGCCTGTATCGCGACGGCCCACCCTGTGGCACCGACACCGTCGGCGAGCGTTATGCCACGCTCGGCTGCCGTGCCCGCGAAGACGCTGATCGCACGATGCTGGGCCACACGCAGCGCGACTGGTTCATCGACGCGGTGACCCGCTCCCCCGCCCGCTGGAAACTCTGGGCCAACGAAGTGATGCTCATGCAGCTCAAGGTAGGCGAGCTATTCGTCAACCTCGACCAGTGGGACGGCTACCCCGCCGAGCGCCGGCATATCCTGTCGACCCTGCGCGACGCCGGCACCACCAACCTGGTTGCCCTGACCGGCGATCTGCACACATTCACGGCCGGCTATCTCAAGACCGATTTCGACGACTTCTTCGAATACCCCGTGGGCGTGGAGCTGATGGTGGGCTCGGTGACCTCCGCCAACCTCGAAGACCAGATTCGCGCCGGGCTGAACCTGCCGAGCGCGCCCATGCCGGCCGACCGGCTTGGCCTGCGTGCCAACAAACTCGAACCCGCGGTGCGCCTGGCCAACCCCCATATCCGCTACTGGAACTCGGCCGCCCATGGCTATGCCGTGCTCGAGATGAGCGAAGCCGCCCTGACCTGCCGCTATATGGCTGTCGATACCATCGCCGCCCCCGACCCGGGCGTGCGCGAGCTGGCGACTTTCCGGGTAATGAACAGCGTGCCCTGGCTCTGGAAAACCTGACGGCGGCCGAACCATTCGACGTAAAGATGTAAGCGGGGCCTCAACCCGAAGCGCCCAATTTACCAGCCCGAACGTTGAATAAGCGCAACCCGGCCGAAACCTGGAAAGCCATTACAGGTGCAAAGTTACGTCAGGCGTGGCCGCAGCGTTCGACCCCGGTTCGCATCGACCGCGTCCGCATTCGATCACGGTAGATCGTAATGCGCGAAAGCCCTCGCGACCTTCCCCGACGGCGAAAAATGAAACACTTCGGCAGACAATCCAAGCACGCCCTGATAGACCAGCGTCACGCTGTCCGCGCCCCGGAGCACATGCAGCAGCTCGAACCGAAGATCGGGAAACTTTTCGAGCGCGCCCGCCCAGTATTCCCCAACCGCCGCCTTGCCCTTGAGCCTGCCCGACGCCTCGCCGGTCAAGCGACTGATCGCAGGCGACGCCATTTCGAAATCCTCTTCGTAATGGGCCAGAATCCCGCCCAGGTCATGGGCATTCCATGCCGCCACCCACTCATGCGCGAACGCCAGCGCTTGGTCTTTATCCATAACCCATACCCTTTACCCGGAATGCCGACGACGAATACGGCCGCCATGCTATAGCCAACGCCCGATCGTTGGTTGCGATAGATCAAGGCCAGGCTACAAGCCAACACGCGCAGCCCAGACCGCTCCAGGCATGCGTCGCCCCTGGCTAGTCTTCGCGCAGCTCCTTACCTAATCAAGACGAGACGTTGTGCGGGCCGATTCGCATGCAAGCCGCTGCTAAGAACACGACGTGGGCTGGGCGATGCGCGTCACCATAATGCCACTGGCAGCGACATAACCCCATACAGCCCTGGAAGTCCTTTCGCGCTCGATAGCGGCTAGTCGAATAGCGCGCGCCGATGCCGCCGCACGCGCGGCCTGTGGCGTGCATCCACGATACCCCCCGTCCAACGGGCCGCGTAATAGCGGAGAGGCACCGCAGCGGGCCCGCCATGCCGACGGCCTGGGTGACATCCGGCATCGGTAGTCGAACGCCGGGCGAGCCCGGGGTCACGGCATTGTCATCCGCCTCACTTATTTTATATGTCTTCACCATGAAGGTTTTTTTTCGGACGAGGGGCTATCCATGGCGTATCGACTGATCGCAAGTATTGCGGTTGCCGGCCTGTTGCTGGCCGCAGCCGGTTGTAGCGACGACAACGACAAGGTCTCGCAGGCGGGTGATGCATCCTCCGGCGGGTCGATGCCGGGCTCGACCAGCTCGCAGACCGCAACGCCGATCGATCATCTGGTGGTGATCTTTGCGGAGAACATCTCCTTCGACCACTATTTCGGCACCTATCCCGAAGCCACCAATCCGCAAGGCGAGCCGCAGTTCACGGCGGCCGCGGATACGCCGAGCAGCATCGATACCTACACCACCGAGTTGCTCACGAACAATCCCAACCAGAATCCGAAGAACGAAACCGGCGCGAGCAACCCCTTCCGCCTGGATCGCGCCCAGGCACTGACAGCGGATCAGGACCACAGCTATGGGCCCGAGCAGATGGCGTTCAACAATGGCGCCATGGATTTGTTCCCGCTGTCAGTGGGCCGCGGCGGGCCGCCGCCGGGCGTGAGCGACAGCGACACCACCCAGAACAAGGGCCTGGTCATGGGTTATTACGACGGCAATACCGTCACAGCGCTGTGGAATTACGCCCAGCGCTACGCCATGAGCGACAATTCTTACGGCACCAATTTCGGCCCGTCCACGCCCGGCGCCATTAATCTGGTGTCGGGTCAGACCAACGGTATTGTCGCCATCAGCCCGTCTGACGCCACGTATGGCTATGTCGCCGACGGCAACGGCGGCAAAACACTCACCGGCGATCCCGACCCGATGGGGGATGTATGCTCGGGCACGACCCAGGTGCGTATGGGCGGGCGCAATATCGGCGACATGCTCAACGAACAGCACATCACCTGGGGTTGGTTCGAGGGCGGCTTCGACCTTACCCAGGTCAACGAAGACGGCAGCACCGGCTGCCAGCGCAGCCACAAAACACGCGTCCGTCGCACCGGCCTTAGCAGCGACGACAACGCGCCCGTGATCTCGTCCGACTATATTCCGCATCACGAGCCGTTCCAGTACTACCCCTCGACAGCCAACCTGGAGCACAAACGCCCGAGTTCGGTTGCCGCCATTGGCCACACGTTCGAAGTGGACGCCAACGGCAATGCCACACAGGTCAAGGACCCGGCCAACCATCAATACGACAGCGACGATTTCTTCGCCGCTCTAAAGGCCGGCAATTTTCCGGCGGTCAGCTTTCTGAAGGCTCCGGCCTATGAAGATGGCCATGCCGGCTATTCGGATCCGATCGACGAGCAGCACTTCATCGTCAAGGTGATCAACACCCTGCAGCAGCACCCCGACTGGGACCACACGGCCGTGGTCATCGCCTATGACGACTCGGACGGGTGGTACGACCATCGCTACAGCCCCAATCGCAACCCGTCGGACTCGATACAGGATGCTTTGAACGGTGCCGGAACCTGCAACGCCGGCGGGGATGGCTCGGTGCAGCGCAGCCAGCCGCTCGACGGTATCGACGGCAGCCCGGCCCAGGGCCGCTGTGGCTATGGCCCGAGGCTGCCCCTGCTGGTGGTCTCGCCATGGGCCAAGTCCAATTTCGTCGACCACACGGTCACGGACCAGACCTCGATCATGCGGTTCATCGAGGACAACTGGCTGGACTCTAAACGTCTGGGTCAAGGTTCGTTCGATGCCCTGTCGGGGCCACTCGACAACATGTTCGACTTCGCCTCGAAGACGGCCCCGAACGCACGCACTCTGATCCTCGACGCAGCCACCGGCCAACCCTCGACATAAGGCGCCAACGCCCCGGCTGCGGCGATGACAGGAATTTCGCCACCGACGGCCATAGAACCTGCGAACACGCGCACCGGCGCGTGTTCGTTTTTTCCTTTTCGAGCATGGCCTGCAGCGCAGCAGGCAGCAGACGATGGGTGACCAGATGACAATCAGTCGACGTGACTTGCTCGCGGCCGGTGCCGGGCTGGCTGGCACCACACTCACGTTCCCGGCCTGGGCCGGCTCCAATACGCCGGGGCGAAGCAACTCTGCCAAGGCCCTGTTCATCGATCCCGCCACACTCGAGCCGTTCGTGGATGCCCTGCCGATCCCGCCCGTCGCCCAGCCCGTAACGCCGGCCCAGCCTAACGGCGAGTCGGCGCATTACCGTATCGAAATGCGCGCAGCGCCGGTCAAGGTCCATCGCGATCTGCCGGCCACCCGCATGTGGACCTACGACGGGCATCATCCCGGCCCCACGTTCGAAACCCGGTCCGGCCAGCCCCTGTCGGTGGAGTGGATCAACAACCTGCCCACGCAGCATTTCCTGCCGGTCGACTACACGCTATGCGGCATGTCGCCCGGCGCCCAGGCCGTACGCAGCGTCGTGCACGTACACGGCGGCCGTACCCCGGCAGATAGCGATGGCTTTCCCGAAGACTGGTATCCACCGGGCGAATCGCGCATCGGGCATTACCCCAACGGTCAGGACGCCACCGGGCTGTGGTATCACGACCATGCCATGGGCGTATCCCGACTCAATCACTATGCCGGGTTGATGGGCATGTTCTTCATACGCGACGACGTCGAGGACGCGCTTGAGCTGCCCCGCGGCGACTATGAAATCCCGCTGCTGCTTGCCGATCGCAACTTCAACGCCGAAGGCCAGCTCTACTACCCGGATTCGGGCATCCCGGATCATCCCTGGATTGCCGAGGTAAGCGGCAACGCCGTGATGCTCAACGGCAAGCTGTTTCCGTTTACCGAGGTCGAGCCGCGCCGGTATCGCCTGCGTCTGGTCAACGGCTCCAACCAGCGGTTCCTGCGCCTGGCGTTGGCCGGCCAACGCCATTTTTTCCAGATCGGCAGCGATCAGGGCCTGTTCGGCGCGCCGGTCGAACTGGAGACACTGCTGCTCGCGCCTGCCGAGCGCGCCGACCTGATCATCGATTTTTCGCAGTGGCGCGGCCAAACGTTCACGCTTACCAACGACGGGCGCGCCATTCTGCAGTTCCGCGTGGGCCGTACGCCAGCCGCCGACAACCCGCCCCTGCCCAGTCGGCTGCGCCCGGTTCAACCGATTGCCCAGTCGCAGGCGGTTCGAACCCGAGACCTCACACTCGACGAGTACATGAAACCCAGCGGCGACTCGATGCTGATGCTTCTCGGCGGCAAGCGCTGGTATTCACAGGTGACCGAAGACCCGGTCCTGGGCACGGTCGAGATATGGCATCTCATCAATCTCACCGAAGACACCCACCCCATTCACCTGCATCTGGTGCGTTTCCAGATACTCGACCGCCGGCCGATGGACATCTTCAGCTACCAGAATTTCGACAAGCTGCGTTATCTGGGCGACGCCCGCCCACCGCTACCCCAGGAGCGGGGCTGGAAAGACACGGTACAAGCCCATCCCGGCACGGTCACCCGCATTATCGTGCCGTTTGATGGCTATCCGGGGCGCTATGTCTGGCACTGCCACATCTGGGAGCACGCCGCCAACGAGATGATGCGTCCGTATATTCTCAAGCCATCACCGGCTGACCGTTCCGACGCCACGTAGCAAGCCCGCATGAAGCGCGATGGCACAGACAAAAAACGCGCGGTCCCTGTCGTCGCCTGTCGTCCATCGTCTTCGTGAGCATGCGACAGCCCATACAGCGGATCCATGCCATAGTCGCCTCGGGTCAACCCTTGGCGGCTGACATATCGTGGGCAGCGATCGCCATTAAACAGGACCACTGAGCTCGACGCCATTCTTTGCGCGGCCCCGCTCGCCTGTTCGTAGCGCCGGCTGCAGATCGCCGATCCGTTCCGGCCTGTCGCCAGGCTCACGAAACAGCGTGTCTTCGTCTTTGTCCCCGGTGCGTCGCGCCGCCGGCCGCGCGGGTTGCGCAGCAAGCCCTACTCATACAGCCCCTCTGACCGGGGCTTATCGAATAGCCGCGGTATCTCGACCGCCTGCAGCCTGAACCACTTCTAGAGATGTTGTCCGTTGTCACGGACACCACCTTCGGACCATCGCGCTTTTGGGTCCATGCCCGCGAATGCCGCGCCGATACACCCGGTCAGCCCGTGTATCTTTGGACGCCGACCACCGCGTCGCCCAAGATACCCCATCAATTCGTAGCCGCCCCACCCTCCGCCCATGATTGCGACGCGCCCGCTCTTACGGGTCTTGCTCTTCTTATCGCTCGCTTTCGCGACGCGCGCTCAAGCAGTGCAGGCGCGCGGCTGCAGTGACGTGTCGTTCGGACACAGCGTCTATATCGTCTGCACCTTCGATGCGGCGTCTAGCGATCTACGCCTGTTCTGGCGCGACGCGCACGGCGAACCGTATCGCCAATTCGACCGCCTCGCCGACGAAATACAGGCCCGCGGCGATACGCTGCAATTCGCCCTGAATGCCGGCATGTACACCACCGACTTCGTGCCCGTAGGATTGTATATCGAGAACGGCGAAACCCTGCGCCCGTTGAACACCCGCAGCATCGATGCGCCGCCCGCCCAGGTGCCCAACTTCTACAAGCAACCCAACGGCGTGTTCTATCTTGCGAACGGCCGCGCGGGCATTCTCCCCACCTCGGCCTATGCAGACGCCGACCTGTCGCCTCGCTTCGCCACCCAGTCCGGGCCCATGCTCGTCAGCGATAACGTGCTGCACCCCGCACTGATCGAAGGCTCCACCTCGCTTGCCCGCCGCAGCGGCGTGGGCGTGTGCAAAAACGGCGCAGTGCGGTTCGCCATCAGCGAAAGCGGCGTGAACTTCCACGAATTCGCCCGCCTGTTCCGAGACCACCTCGACTGCCCCAACGCCCTGTTCCTCGACGGCGGACGCGGCGCCGGCATATACAGCCCCGCCCTCAAGCGATACGACGCCTCCTGGCACGGGGGCTACGGGCCGATGTTTGGTGTTGTCGCATCAGGCAACAGCGAACCAGGCTCGCCGTAAGCGCAGTCCGCGGCAAAGGTCATTCACGCGGCCCACGAGTCGGTGCCCATGTCAGCGCCAGTATCACGGACGAAACTTCCAATACGACGGGTACCGCGACGCTCGATCGCCGCCAAGACGCGCTCGCGCTAGCCGATCACCATTTCATCATCGGCATTGGATTCAGGGGATGCCTGACAAACCATTTCCCAGCAGCCTTGACGAGCATTCGGTGAAACCCTGCGTTCGGGTAGGTCTGCATGACGTCGCGGACCATCCGTCTAGGCAGGCCAAACCGAACGATTCCCTTCGAGAAATCCACCAGATCGCCTTTCCTGAACAGTTCGACCAGCGGCGTTAGCCCGTGCGTGATCTCGCGAACGCGATGGTGCTCGAGAATCATTTCGGTGATTTCCGGCCCCCAATCAGATAGACCGTGCGCATCGAGGTAGCTCAGCGCCGGCGGTACGGACGGCTCCAGGTAGTCGAGCGTATCGGCGGTCCAAATGCCGATATCGTGAAAGCAAGCCGCGATCTCGATCCGGCGTTGCGCCTGCGGGCTGCAAGGCTTGAGCATGAGGCAAAACGTAGCCATCCGAACCACATGATTCCGATAGCCCTCGTAATCTCGCCCGATAGTCGCCTGCCAGGGTTCGAGAATGCCGTCTATGTGCTGCGTATCGGCCTGTGCTTTCACGATGACGACCCCTGGGTGATGACCAACGTCCAAACCGCGATTGGTGGTCGCGCTACGGAGATCCTTCGGTCAGTCTACTGCAGCGGTGCGGGAAATTCGCTCTCAAGGGTCGTCATGACAGCAAGGAGCGCCAAGATGTTTGTACTGTCCTCGATCCCCGAAACGCCTAACGAAGCCCCGCCCAGAACGGCCTTATCGCGATTGGAACCTGAAGCGACCCGCTTACTGGCAGCTATCGCCGGACATAATCTTGCTGACGATAATCCTATTAGAGCCGTCTAAGGACCCTCTAATAACAACCATGAAATGGTCCTGTTCGTCTTCGAGTTCCGCTATCGCCCGGGCCTCGCAAAACGTAGCCGTCAAAACACCATTCAGCTCCGCACTATAAGCGCGCGCTTGCTCGACGGAATCAAGCGGTTCCGTTGACCGAAAGCTCGCGTAGGATTTTTCATTCTCAAAGTCTTGGGACTCGAACTCGATCTCGTCCCGTTGCGAAAGCAGGCTCGAACAGAACACCTCACCGAACTGATATTCCTTGTAATCGGCCACTTTCATAGCGACAAAGGACGCGATACCCGTGAGCACCAGCCAACCCATTCTGGCAGTCCGAGGCGTTAGGAAGCGTTTGAGGCGACTCTTACCCTCGCCGGTCAAAAAACGCATAACCTCCCCGGCTCCCGTCCTTTGTCAGCCGAGCGCCTTGACCTGCTTCCCACTTCGCCCCGCGCCGACATCGGAATTGTAGAAAACGACGCGGTTTCGACCGGATCTCTTGGCGTCGTAGAGTGCGGCGTCGGCCTCCTTGAGCAGGTCGTTAAGTTCTTCGAGTTGGGCATACCGTTGGGAGGCGACACCGAAGCTTGCGGTATAGCGAATGGGTCGGTCGCCGTAATGAACCTCCGAGGCTTCGATCGCATGCCGCAATCGCTCGGCGATGGCTCGCGCCGTTTCCGGGCCGGTCGCCGGTAGCATTACCGAAAACTCCTCACCCCCGTAGCGGCCTACTTCGTCGTATTCACGAACGTTGTTCTTCAGGATCCGCGATACGTCGACGAGCGTGGCATCGCCGGCCGCATGACCGAGGGTGTCGTTGATCTGTTTGAAATAGTCCAGGTCGATCATCACACAGCTTATCCACGGGCGGGATTCATCTATAAAACGCTTGCCGCGGGCGATTTCTTTGCTGGCCTGGTCGATGAACGTGCTGCGGTTGGTTAACTGGGTCAGCCCATCCGTCTTGGACATATTCTTGAATAATTCCTCACGGACCACCCAACGCTTGATCGCCGAAGTGACCAGATAGACCAGCGCAAAGAGCACGGCGGCCAGAAAAATTTCGGCGAAGAACCAGCCCATGAACGGCGCCCCGGCCGGAGTGTGTACGGACTGGCTGAACAGCGGGGCATAGGTCGCCCAGCCCAGCAGGTTCACGCCGGTCATGACACTCAACACAGCGCCGACTTGCCAGTACGCAACGCGGATTTTGTCGACATCGGAAAGCGCGCTGGTGATATTGACCCCGAGAAACAGCAGCAGCAATGCGTGCGATAGATAGGTTCCGGTTAGATAACCGGTAAGCAGCACGACCACGATAAAGCCGTAGATGACGACGTATTCAAAGCTGCGCCATTCGTCGACTTGCCGTCGCAGAAAGAACGCGCTGGTGATAAGGCTGCCAAACACCACGCTGAACAGAGCATAGAAAGCCAGGAGCGCGATCGCCACGTCGACGTGCAGGAATTCCGGCGCTATCACCAGGGTGCCCAGCAGATAGCCCCCCAAGCACAGCGGGGCGAGCATCACGAGCACCGCCAGCAGTATGTGCCGATCGATCGCACGCCAGTCCATCGGGTTGGTCAGCGTTAACCCGTGCCGATCGAGAATACGCCAGGGCAACTCCTGATGACGCGCCATACTTGTCCTTTGTCTTATTTCCCGTTTCAGCGCGAGTTGTTGGCGGGCTCTAAGCGCCGCCTATGTATCGCAGCCGCGCCTCGATACGCGCCACACCCGACGGGCCGGGCTTGTAAACGCACGCCGCCGAAGTCGCAACCGCAATGCAGTTATCGGCAGCGCAAACGCATTTATTAGCAGAGATAACCGGCGCAGACTCGGTGTCTACCCCGCCCCTTTGCCCGTCCAGGCTATGGAGAAGGCCGGCGCTCTTGAAAGCTGATCAACGATAGCGCGTGGGCAGGCAAACGGGCACAGACCACGGTTTCGTTCAACGCCCAGGTTTTGATTCTACCTTCCTGAGCCGACCTGGCATTCCACGCGTCACGCGGCGGCCAAGCATCCGCTCGACCTGCGCTGGGAATCGCTCGAGCCCAAATAGGCTATTTCCGTTCGTCACTGATCGAATCTCATCGAACAAACCCGGATCGAGTTCGTAACGGACGGTTCTAGATAGGCTCTTTGGCGCTCGCTCGGTGCCACTCACATCGGGTCAGTCCAGCTCATCTGGGTGGAAATAAGCGGTACGTGCCCGGCAATCCACACTGGGGTTACAGGTATTACAGCTGTTTCGCTCCAGCTAGGCGGTAATCCGACAAACCTGGCGAGCCCCATAGACCGGTTAGCCATTATCCGTGCTGTGTCAGTTCATCACTGTGGCAGTTTCCAAACCTCCCCGGCCCATCCCCAGATAAAACCATCGCCACATTGCGAGAGTGCAATCTGTATGCCGAGTATCAGCCAGTGCTTTCACGCCGACGATTCCCGGGTGATCGCCAACACCGAGGCTCGATACGTGGTCGTGCTACGGAAATTATTTAAGCAGTATGCCGCAACCGTCCGTGAGATTGACTCTCGAGGATCGTCATGTCGGCAAGCGGCGCCGAGATTCATATACTGTCGCCCTATCACAAACTCTGCTGCCGTGTGCCTATCAACCTAATAAGACCTTTTCAGCCTGAAAGCTCTGGAAGAAACGAAATATCGACGTAGTATTTTTCGGGGTTGTTCCTTTCTATCAGAACCGTTATCTGTTCACCAAGGATGTAATCACTCGGATCAAACCATATGTTCTCGCTGGAAAACACGTGTATTTTCGATGTCGCCGGGTTTTGCCACTGAGATACGATCTGATAAGGGCTTCGGCCATTCGCCTGGACTGAGGTATTGATAGCGACACCTGTAACTTCCGCCTTGATAGGAACGCCGTTTTTCTTCAAGACCTGTATCTTTCTCCGCTTCCGACGCGCCAGCACTATGATCGAAAAGCCGATGATGAAAAAGACAGAACCCAGCAGTCCCAAAACGGTCGCAGCGCCCCACAACGAAAAGAAACTATTTATTTCCGCCCGTTCAGGCGAGGATTCTTGATACACAACGTCAACCGCTTCGCCGCGCGTGTAGCTTGGCGGATTGCTCCCAGACGATGACGCAAACTCAATAGTCAAACCGTCTTGTGTTGTAAACTCAACGACGGGTCGATACGTAATCGAGTCACTTGATCTTGAGCGAACGAGTTCAACGACTTTACCTTGAGTGGTTAGCGCATCGCTCAAGAACTCTCGTGTGTTATTGAACGAATAAAAAGCCCCGATCAACATGCCAAGGCCGGCCACTGTAAAAATATATTTTACGATCGAAAGTACTTTCATGTTTCCTGCTTGACGCGCTAGTGGCAAATACACGGAGGACACGAAGTATATCGGACCATCGACCATCCCCAGTCCAATCACCTGACGTCTGCAGACTGGGCACGACGAGGCGATATTCCCAAGATTAGTTCATCGGCTTTCTGAAAGAGGCCGAGGCGGTAACGCCGGTTAAAGAGCTGTGCCGGCGGCTCCGCTTTTTCGAGACGTGGAAACGAAGTCTCGGTGCTAATATTTCTTGATCAAGTAACGTAGCAAAATACCGCAGATCGACGTCATGACGACCGCGGTGGCGTAGCCTGCCATCACCTGCGTTGCGAAGCCTGCGTAACCGCACGCGCCCTCAAAGCCGCCGCCATGGGCCGCACAACCACCGCTTAGCCGCCACCACAACCTTGCGATTACTGTTCCGCCGAGGAGTGCCCAGAGAATCATCAGACCGGCCTGCAATGCCAAGGCCAGCCAGAAGCTACGGCGAGGCAAGCCCTTGAGCGGACAGATCAACGCAATAAAGGGCAAGACCGGGATAGCACCCTCTACCAAAATATAAAGAATGTTGAGCATGCCGCTCAGCCAACCTTTTCGACGTGATCGTCTAGACCCTAAGCTTCACGCAGTTTGCATCCATCGCACTATCAAAAGTTCGAAAGAGTAAATAGGGTCTGCCCCGCTATTATTCGGCCGCATGATCGAGGATCACCGCTCGAACCGGGTTTATCTCGATATACCGATAGCAACCCGGAACGGTGCTCTCTTCCTGCTTCAAACACGGGCGGAAGCAGCCTGCGCATAACGTGCCGCTTCGCTTATATGTTCGATTGATGTACTGCACATAGCGCTGACCCAGACGTTTCATCAGACGACCGGCGCCGTGGACACTTTCAGAGGTGAGCAACA
>NZ_CAXGSH010000023.1:0-42125 GCF_964012375.1 uncultured Salinisphaera sp. | reverse complement strand
CGGCGGGGTCATTCCGGTCCAGGCCGATCTGCTCGACGCGCAGGCCACCGCCAAAGCGCTGGCCGGCCTCAAGATCACTCACGTGTTCTTCTGCACGTGGACTGCTCGCGACTCCGAGGCGGAAAACGAAAAAGCCAACGGCGCGATGATGCGCAACCTGTTCGACGCGCTGGACGAAACGAAACTGCGCCATGCGTCGCTGGTGACCGGCACCAAGCAGTATCTCGGTTCGTTCGAAGCCTACGGCAGCGGCAACGTGGAAACGCCGTTTCGTGAATCCGCCGAACGTGTGCCGGGGCCCAACTTCTACTATGTACTCGAAGACATTCTGTTCGAAAACGCCCGGCGTTACGGTTTGAGCTGGAACGTGCATCGACCGCATACCCTGATCGGCTATGCGCGTGGCAATGCCATGAACATGGGCGTGACGCTCGCGGCCTATGCGTCGATCTGCAAGGCCACCGGTCGTGCGTTCAAGTTCCCCGGTTCGCAGACGCAGTGGAACGCGCTCACCGACCTCACCGATGCGTTGCTGCTGGCACGGCAGATGGAATGGGCGGCCATTTCGCCCGGCACCCAGAATCAGGCATTCAATTCGGTCAACGGCGATGTGTTTCGCTGGCGTCGTCTGTGGCGGGAGATCGGCGAATACTTCGGGCTCGAGGCCGAGGGCCCGGACGAAACCCCGCATCCGCTCGAGCAGCAGATGGAGGGTATCGAATCCACCTGGGCCGAACTGGCCGAAACTCACGGCCTGGTGGAGTCGGATATCGGCCGCCTGGCGTCCTGGTGGCACAGCGACGGCGATCTGGGTCGCGAGCAGGAATGCGTGAACGATATCAACAAGTCGCGCAACTTCGGCTTCATGGACCACCGTGAAACGCGCGCGTCGTTCTTCGATCTGTTCGATCGGCTGGCTGCCGAACGCATCATCCCGCCGATTCAGGCCGACTAAGCCCCTGGACCGGGCCCGGCAGGCTGCGCCTGTCGGGTCCGAGGCCTGCAGACGTGTTGCTGTGCGCCGGCAAAGCGGCTGCGGCTTCGCGTTATCATTGCGTGATGCACACGATTTCCGACGACCTGCGCTTGGATCAACGCGCCGCGCTACCGGCCGAGATCGCGCTGCTGCGGGCGAAGTATCCGGCACCGCAATGGCCGGCGCACGCCAATTACGGCGAACTGGCCGCCTTCTGGCTGCAGGTTCACGATGCGCTGCGCGCCGAGGGCGGCGCCCTGGCCCGGGTTAGCGAGGATTTTCGCGAGGGGCGCACCGACATCGCGGCGTTTGAGCGCGCGTTCGCGCCGCGTCTGCGGGCCTATCTCCAGCATCTGGAAGGGCATCACCGAATCGAGGATGCCCATTACTTTCCCCGCTTTCGAAACCTCGACGAGCGCCTGATCTACGGCTTCGATCTGCTGGAGAACGATCATGAAATCATTCATGAACAGCTGCTGTCGGTCGTAGATAGCGCACAGTCGTTGCTGCAGGCGTTCGCGGTGGGCGACGACGCGCTGCGCTACCGCGTGGACACCTATGCCGAGCGCGCGGACCGTCTGCTGCTGCTGGTTAAACAGCACCTGGCTGATGAAGAGGAAATCGTGATTCCGAGCATTCTCGAATACGGCGAACTGGCACTGCGCTAGCCGCGCTCGCGGCTTTGGCCGGTGGCCTGGGCGGTGAGCTTGAGCCAGCGACCAGGCGAAATGCCGTAGGCATCGCGAAACTGTCGGGTCATATGGCTCTGGTCGGCGAAGCCGGCCGCCAGCGATGCATCGGCCAGCCCGTCGCCGGCATCCAGACTGCGTTTGCAGCGCTCCAGGCGGCGCATGGTGAGGTAACGATAGGGGCTGGTGCCGAACAGCACCCGAAAATCCCGCGACAGCCGCCAGCGGTTCTGCCCGGTCACGGCCTCGATCTGATCGAGGGTGATGCGCCCCTGTGGGCTGTCATCGATGAACGCGCGTGCACGCTGTGCGGACACGGCGTCGACCCGCCGCGGTTTGGTTTGGGTGCCCGCCAGCGCGTTCATGGCACGGATCAGATCGAACAGGGCATCGTCTTCCTCGAACGATTCGAGCGCGTCGTCGATCGGGCGCAGCAGCCGCAGCACGCTCTCGGCCATACGGGCATCGGTGGTAATGCCGCCCGGTAGAAACGGCAGCGGCTGACCACCGAGCATGTCCTGGAACACGGTCGGCGGAACATAGACCATGCGGTAGCGAAAGCCGTGAATATCGCCGGCATGGCCGTCGTGCACTTCGTCCGGATGAATCACGATCGTGCGCCCGGGCAGACTGTGTCGATGCGAGCCGCGGTAATGAAAGCTCTGCACCCCCGCCAGGGTGACCCCGATCGCATAGGTATCGTGGCGATGCGGGTCGTAGGCATGGCTGCCGAAATAGGCCTCGATGCGTTCGAGGCGCGGCGTGGGCGAGTGGATGAACCAGTCGTGTTCGTAAGTCGCGGCGCTCATGCGATGCCGTTGCCGGTGGCGATAAAGAAATCGTAAGCGATTGAAGCGGCCACGGCGACCAGGCACAGGGCCATCACCTTGTTGGCGATGACCAGCGCGCGGCCGTGATGGATGCGCGCGCCGGCAAGCCGGCCGAGCAGTGCATAGCAGGCCGGCGCGCCAACAGCACCCAGCGAAATAAGCAGAGCACAGGCGAGTATGCCGCTGCCGCTCAATCCGGCGGCCGGAAACATGAGCGTCGTTACCGGCAGCACCAGCACCCAGCCCTTGGGGTTGAGCAGCTGCAGGCAATAGCCCTGGCGAAAACGCAGGTCGGTGGCGGGTTCGGCCGCCTTTGCCGCGTTCGTGTCCGCGGTAAAAAGATGATAGGCGAGATAAAGGATATAGGCGCTGCCGGCGCCGGCCAGCCACGGTAGCAGGGCGTCGCGAACGAGGGCCGCACCGGTATAACCCAACACCAGGAATACGCTCAGCATGGCCACGCCCACGCCGACGCAATAGCCGGCCAGCGTGGCCGGCGGGCGGTGCAGCGCCGTGTTGAAGGCAAGCAGGTTGACGGGCCCCGGCGAATACATCACGCAGAAGGTATAGATCGCGATTTCCATGGCGTGTCGACGAACAGGCGGACGGGTATCGACAAGCTTGAAGCGGACACGTCAAGGCGATCTTGAACGATCGTGCAAGCGATCGTTCAACGTTGCTGCGCGTGGCGTTCGGGCGGGGTTACAGGCCGACGTCGGGCCGATACTGCCACAGCGTCGCTGGCGGCCAGTTAAGTGCGACCCGCCGAAAGCGGTCGGCGCGATAGCCCCAGCGCTCCAGCGCCCGCTGGCGCACGGGCGAGCCGGGCAGGTAGGTGATCTGGGTGAAAAGCGTGCCGGGCAGGGCGCGTGCGAAGCAGCCGTCGAGCACGCGGCGCTGATCGGCGCGGGAAAAATGCAGGATCGGCAGGGTGGATACGATCGCGGCCACCTGGTCGATACCCTGTTGGGCAAACAGTGAATCCAGCGCCCGGGCGTCGCCCTGGACGATGCCGCCATGCCCAAAGCGTTGCCGCAGCAGGGCAACGAGGTCGTTGTCGTATTCGACCACGCACAGCCGGCGGCGATCGATGCCGGCCTCCAGCATGGCGGCGGTAATCGGACCGGTGCCGGCGCCGAGCTCGACGATGTGGCCCTCACCGGGGGCGGCGTCCAGCGCATCCACAAAAGCCTGGGCCACGGCGCGCCCGGTCGGCGTCCAGGTGGCGATCTGGCGCGGCTTGGTCAGCCATAGCCTCAGTAGCAGGCTGGTATCCGACATGTTGCTGTCCTGGAGCGAGCGTTATCGCTACTGGATAGCAGCTTGAAATGACGCAATCGTTACATTCCGCTGCGTCATACAGGCGTCACCGTTGGGTCATTTGCGTATCACACAGGGCTCGGAGAATTGCCGTCGTTGATTCGCGATCGAGATGCCCGCCATGACCGCAACGACGACCAAACAAGCAGCGCAGGAGCGCGGTGCCCGTTTCTACTACAGCTTTGCCCGGACCCAGAACGAGATCGACGACAGCCTGGCCCTGCGCTATCGCGTATTCGTACAGGAAATGGGTGCCCAGGCCACGCTGGCCGGCAGTGGCCTTGAAGCCGATGCCATGGACGCCTTCTGCCTGCATTTGCTGGTTCGTGATGCCCGCGATGGGCGCGCGGTTGCCAGCACCCGGGTTCTCACGCACGAAGCAGCCGTCGCCGCCGGCGGCTTTTATTCGTCCAGCGAATTCGAGCTCGACGCGGTGCTTGCCTGCCAGGGGCGCTTTCTCGAAATCGGCCGTACCTGTGTTGCCGAAGAGTATCGGCGCAGTCCGGCGATGGCGGTGCTCTGGAGCGGTATCGCCGATCTGATTCGTGCCGATCGCTACGATCACCTGATTGGCTGTGCGAGTATCGATCTACGCGACGGTCTGGCGCTCGCCCATGCGACCTATCGCCAGATCTGGGCCCGCCAGCCGGCCGAGCGGCATCGTTGCGTGCGACCGCGCCTCGCGCTGCCGCCCGCCGAGGCACCGCTTGATCGTGCCGTGCGCCTGCCGCCGCTGATCAAGGCCTATCTGCGTGTCGGGGCCTGTGTCGGCGGGCCGCCGTGTTACGACCCGGACTTCAACGTGGCCGACGTGTTCATGCATCTCGATCTCAACCGGCTGACGCCGCGCTATGCGCGGCACTTTCTGGGCCGGACCATGCCCGATGATGGCCGCTCGGCCGCGCGCATGTCGGCTTGAGCCACCCGGCGCCTGTTCGATGATCTGCCTGTTGATCGCGCTGCGCGGCGAGCTGCGGCGCTCTCGGCGCTAGCCGCCGGCTGGCCAGTGGCTGGCGCGCCGATGTAATATATGCGTTATGCATCTATTGGGCGGGCGTGACCGCGTTGGCCCTGGCTTTTCGCAGACGGCGGTTCCCATGTCCTCACCCGATCGCACGGCCCGTTTGGGTGCCGTGCTGCTTCTTGTCGCAGTCCTCGCCGGGTTCGGCGTCGCGGTTTATTCCTATTTTGCGCCGCTGACCGGCGTCACAGAGACGCTGGGCGCGCTTGCCGCGATTGGCGTGAGCGCAGCGCTGGTCGTACTGTCGCTGCTGCTCGCTCGGCGGCCCGACCAGGGCGTTCTGGTGGCGGTGACGTTGATCGGACTGGTCGGCAACGCGTTTGCTGGCGCGCTCCTTCACGAATGGTGGCTGTGCATGGACATGGGCGTCGGGTTGATCGGCTTGCTCGTGGATACGCTGGCGCCGCAGCGTGGCCGCAAGGCGGTGCACTCATGAGTACCAAGGTGTATGCCGTACTGCGTGCCGCAGCCATCGGCGCGGCGCTCGCGCTGCTTGCAGCTTGTGGTAACAACGCCGCGACACGCCAGACGGGCGCGCCCGAGGGTCAGGCTTCGGGCACCGTGCCGGTTGCTGCGAACACGCCCTCGTCGCTGGTGCCCGCCGAGCCCACCTGGGACAGTTTTCATGGCCAGCTCAACGCACAGAAATACAGCCCGCTGAGCCAGATCACCGCGGACAATGTCGCCGGGCTCGAAAAGGTCTGGGAATTTCATACCGGCGACGTCTCCGACGGCAGCGGCGATACACCCGCGACGGTCTGGTCGGCGACGCCGATCTTTGCCAACGACACGCTCTATATCGGCACGCCGTTCTATCGACTGATCGCCCTCGATCCGGCCACCGGCGAACCGAAGTGGACGTTCGATACCCACACCAAGAAGCAGGCCTTGACCCAGCCGGTGCTCAAGAACCGGGGCGTATCCTACTGGGCGGCCGAACAGCCGGTGCCGGGCAAGGCCTGCCAGAAGATCGTCTACATGGGCACGATGGACGCACGCCTGTTCGCGCTCGATGCCGATACCGGTGAAAAATGCGAGGGTTTTGCCGATCACGGCGTGCTCAACGTCAAT
This sequence comes from uncultured Salinisphaera sp., assembly GCF_964012375.1. Classification (NCBI taxonomy): domain Bacteria; kingdom Pseudomonadati; phylum Pseudomonadota; class Gammaproteobacteria; order Salinisphaerales; family Salinisphaeraceae; genus Salinisphaera; species uncultured Salinisphaera sp. The sequence goes on along the minus strand of NZ_CAXGSH010000023.1, from coordinate 36,218 downwards.
CAGTGGAACGACACCCACGCCAAGTGGCCGCTGTCGCTGCTGCAGCCGCCCACCGTGGTTGGCGATCATCTGCTGCTGGGCTGGGCCGGCAAGGACTGGGCCTTCGAACAGGCCCCGCCCGGCACGGTGTTCTCGATCAATGCCCGTACCGGCGAGCGCGAATGGACGTTCCAGGCGCTTTCCGACGAGATGCGCAAGAACAGCGGCACGGCCAACGTGTGGACGCATATGTCGGCCGACGAAGAACTCGGGCTGGTGTATGTGCCGGTATCGTCGCCGTCGCCGAACTTCTGGGGCGGCAATCGCCAGGAAAAGGCGCCGCTGGCGACCTCGACCACCGCGCTGGATCTCGATACGGGCGAGGTCGTATGGTCGCGCCAATGGGTGCATCACGATATCTGGGATTACGATATCAACGCCGCGCCCACGCTCATGGACATCACCGTGGATGGCGAAAACATCCCGGCCCTGGTCCAGGCGACCAAGATGGGTTTTCTGTTCGTGGTCAATCGCAAGACCGGCGAAGACGTATGGCCGATCGAGGAACGCCCGGTGCCCGCCGGCGACGGTTCGGTCGCCGGCGAGATCTATTCGCCCACCCAGCCGTTCCCCACCAAGCCCGCACCATTGCTCGACCAGACGAAAAAACCGCCGGTCTGGAAACTCGCCGACATCGTCGGCGGCGGCCAGTGTTCGCGGCTGTGGGATCAGCTCGACTACCGCGGCATGTATACGCCGCCCACAACGAAGGGCGAGGGCGCGATGGCCTATCCGGACAGTTCCGGCGGCGTGCAGTGGGGCGGTGTGGCCTTCGACCCCGCCAGCCAGACCGCGATCGTGAATACCTCGCATATCGTGCAGTACGTCAAGCTCTACGAGCGCGAAGCGTATGAACAGGCCGATACCGGCTCGGGCAACGAGAGCGGGTTTTCGCCCCAGAGCGGGGCGCCTTACGGCATGCGCCTGAAAGTGGCGATGAACTGGCTGGGCATGCCGTGCTGGCAGCCGCCGTTTGGTGAACTCGTGGCCCTGGATATGCATACCGGCGACGTGCAATGGCGCCGCCCCGTGGGTGCCTCCCAGAAGTACGGTTTCTTCATGCCGGAAAAATGGGGCTCGCCCACCATCGGCGGCCCGGCGGTCACCGCCGGGGGCGTGGTGTTCATCGGTGCATCGATGGACGCCAAGCTGCGTGCCTTCTCGCTGGCCACCGGCGAGCAGCTCTGGTCCGATCAGGCCCAGGCGCCGGCGGTGGCCAATCCGTCGGTCTATGAATACCAGGGCCGTCAGTACGTGGCCTTCGTTGCCGGTGGCAATACGATCCTCAAGGATCAGGTCGGCGACCAGGTGGTCGTCTACGCGCTGCCGCAGGACTAGCCGGCCGGGGTGGGCCAGGCGCAATCGAAGGCCGGGCGCGGCGTAGTCGATTCGACGCGTGAAAGCCCATATTGCAGGAACCGGCCCGTACGTCTGCCGGGCTGGCGGTCACGGGTCGAGCGTTCTCACTCCAGGCGTTTCGCCACCGCGTCCAGGCCGGTACGGAATACGCCGTCGGCCACGGTATCGATTGTGGCAGCGGCGTCTTCGGCCGCCACTTCGAACTCGGCCTTCCAGACCACGAGGCTGGCGGCCTCTTCGGTGATCGGGATCACGTCGATGGTCGCATCGTAGCCGCTCACCGGCATGGGCGATTCGAGAATCGCGTAGCGCATATGCCGGTCGGCATCCGATAGAGCGGTGAGCCGCTCGCGGATATGACCGCCGTCGGCGAGGTGAAAGCTGCGCACACAGCCCACGGCATCGCCTTCGCGTCCGTGCTCGATCTCGCTGTCGATGATCGCCGGATGCCAGTCCGGCATGCCGTTGAAGTCGCGCAGCAGGGTCCACACCACGTCGGCGTCGGCCCGGATCACACGGCTGATGAATACACGTTCCATGGCAAGCTCCTGAATCACTGAGGGCGTCGATCGTCGCGCCGCATGCGCGTATGCGGCGATACGCCTCGGCGGTTGTACGCACCATAGCACTGAACAAAACGCGCGCCGGGGCGTGGACGATGCAGCCTGTGCGGCCGAGAAGCGATTACGATAAGGCCATGCTGAAATTCATCTACACAAACGGGCAACGGGCCGTGCCGGGGCTCAAGCGCGCCGGCGCTGTTTGCGCTCTGATCCTGTACACGGGCATCGCGAATGCCGCGATCGATACGCCAGCGCTTGAGTCGATCGCCGAACGGGCCGGACAGCTGCCACGAACCCACAGTTTTCTGGTAGCTATCGATGGCGAGACGGTGCTCGCACAGGGTTACCGCGGCCATTCGGTGGATGCCAAGGCGAATATCAAGTCGCTGTCGAAGACGCTTATCGCCACCCTGGTCGGCGCGGCCATCGACCGTGGCGTGATCGACGGTGTAAACCAGCCGATCGGCGACCTGCTGGGGCCGCGCATGCCGCAGAACGTGGATGCCCGGGTGGCGACGATCACCGTTGGCCAACTGCTGTCGATGCAGTCCGGGCTGGAGCGCACCTCGGGCGCGAACTACGGCAGCTGGGTCGCCAGTCGCGACTGGGTGGCCAACGCGCTGCAGCGCCCGATCGTGGCCGAACCCGGCACGCGCATGCTCTATTCGACCGGCAACAGCCACGTTCTGTCGGCGATTCTTACCCGGGCGAGCGGGCGCAGTACGTTGGCACTCATGCGCGACTGGCTCGGGGAGCCGCTGGGTATCGATATTCCGCCCTGGACGCGCGATCCCCAGGGCATCTATTTCGGCGGCAACGAAATGGGCATGACGCCGCGCGCGCTGCTGGCCTTCGGCGAAATGATCCGTCGTGGTGGCAGGATCGATGATCGACAGATCATTCCGGCCGACTGGATCGAAGCCAGCTGGCGCGGGCGAACCCGTTCGGTCTATACCGGGGATGCCTACGGCTACGGCTGGTTCACCACCAGGCTCGCAGGCGTGACGGCCCACTACGGGCGCGGGTATGGCGGACAGGTTCTGTTCGTGGTGCCAGAGCGCGACATGACGGTGGTGATGACCTCCGACCCGACGCCGCCGTCGAACGGACGCTATTTCGCCCGCCAGGCCACGATCGTCGAGGCGTTGATCGAAGCGAGCTGACTGCATGCGGCGACCGTTGCCCGCTCGCCGCGCACGCCGGCAACCTGCGCGGGGCACGTGTTCGCTATCATGCGCGGCTGACTGCGTTGCCGAGTAGTGATCATGTCCAGCAAAGATGCCGGCCTGTCGTTCCTGTGCCTTGGCACGGGGCGCGGCGCGACCGCCGTTTACGACGGCGAGCCCAGCAGTGCCATCACCCTGAGAATGAACGGCCATGACGTGCTGCTGGTGGATATCGGCTTTGGCGTGGTGCAGGCCTGCAAGCGATGGCTGGGCGCGATTCCCGACACGATTCTGGTCACCCACAACCACAGCGATCACGCGGGTGAATTGCCGGTGGTACTCGCCGCCGAAGCGGCGGCTGGGCGCCGCCTGCGCGTTGTCGCCGAGCCGGCGGTCGGGGTACGCCTTAAAGCACACCGCCTGCACGAACTGGAAAGTACGGGCGAGCCGCTGGCTGCGTTCTGCGACTGGGTCGATACGCCAGCGGGGCAGGCGTGGCCGTTAACCCCACGGTTGTCGCTGTGTTTGCTGCGCGCGCGTCACAGCGAACCCTGCTTCGGTTTCGTTGCCAGCCTCGACGGCGAGCCGATTCTGGGCTACGGCGGCGACTCGGCGGTCGATAGCGACTACTACGACCGGCTGTTCGCCGCGCCCAACGTAATACTCGATGCCCGTGCCACCGGCAACAACGAGCACGCCGATTTCGACACGGTCGCGGCGTATATCGCGGGCCGGCCAACACATCGGGTATGGATTACCGGCTACGGGCGCGCCGATCAGGCGCCGGCGAGCATGACGCCGATCTATCCGGGCGACGCGGTCGCGCTGGGCTCGGGCGCCGCATGAACAGTACTCGTCTGATCGAGTGGCTGGTGGTCGCCCTCTACCGGCTGTCGCCCTATGCCTGGCTGGATGCGGGTATGGCGCGCCTGGAGCGCGCGCAGGGCGCAGGCTGGCGACGGGCTCGCTATGTGGCCTCGGAGGCCTATATCGTCGGCTGGCTGATATTGGCGGTACTGCTGTGGTGGCAGCATGAACAGCTGGCGGCATGGCTCGCCGTGCCGGCGTTGCTGCGCGTGGCCGGCATACTCAACAAGGAAATCGGCGTCATCCTTTTCGGGCGCTGCAAGATCACGCCCGGCCGTATCGTGGCCGCCACCGGTCGGACCATCGTGCTGGCGCTGGAAAACTATGCGACGGCGGCCTTTCTGATGGCTTTCGTGTATACCAAGATGGGCCGCTTTGAAACGTCGCATGGACAATCCGGCATGCTCGAGGGCGGTCATGCGCTGGTCCAGTCGCTATCCGTCCATTTCTCGATGAGCGGTGCCTACCGGCCACTGGATCTGGATACATGGATGCTCGTAATGGCCCAGAGCGCGTTCAGTTTCCTGTTCAGCCTGATCGTGATTTCGCTGTTCGTATCCCTGCTCGATATCGGCGCCGACCGTCATTAACCGCGTGGTTGGAGGATCGGGCAAACAATCGACAGCCTGCGATAAGCAACGGCTTGCGAATACCACTATGCTCGGGGGTGTTCATTCATAGCCTGTATGGAGGCTACGTGGCTAACACCGTCAAGACCATCAACCCGGCGACCGGTCAGGTCATCCGGGAATTCGACACGATTTCCGACCAGCAGCTGCAAGACAAGATCGAGAAGACCCACGAGGCCTTTCTCGACTGGAAGCAGCGCTCCTTCGACGAACGCGGCAAGCTGATCCGTAAGGTCGGCGAACTGCTGGTTGCGAACCAGGATCGTCTGTCCAGCCTTATTACCGAGGAAATGGGCAAGCCGATCAGCCAGGCGCCCGGCGAGCTCAAGCTGTGCAAGGGCATCTGCGACTACAGCGCCGACAATGCGGCGACGTTCCTCGCCGACGAAGAACGCGACCTGCCGGGCGGGCGTGCGCTGGTCAGCCATCAGCCGATCGGCGTGATCTTCGGCATCCAGCCGTGGAACTTCCCGTTCTATCAGGTCATTCGCTACACCATCGCCAACCTGATGGCGGGCAACACCGTGCTGCTCAAGCATGCGCCCAACGTCTGGGGCTGTGCCGAAGCGCTGGAAGACATCTTCCGTGAAGCCGGTGTCCCCGAGAACGTGTTCAACGTGCTCTATATCCAGGAAGACCAGGCCAGCCAGGTCACCGAGCACAAACTCGTACGCGGTGTGACCTTCACCGGCAGTGCCGCGACCGGCCGCAAGATCGCCTCGGCCGCCGGCGAGCATCTCAAGAAGACCGTGCTTGAACTGGGCAGCAACGACGCCTTTCTGGTGCTCGAGGATGCCGATATCGACAAGGCCGTGGATGCCTGCGTGACCGGTCGTATCAACAACAACGGCCAGACCTGTGTTGCGGCCAAGCGTTTCGTCGTGGTGGACGCGGTCTACGAGCAGTTCCGGGATGCCTATCTCGCCAAGATGAAGCAGATCGAGTTCGGCGACCCGAGCGACAAGAACACCCAGCTCGGCCCGATTGCCCGCGAAGACCTGCGCGACAACCTGCATGCCCAGGTCAAGGAATCGATCGAGAAGGGCGCAACCTGCCTCACCGGCGGCGAAGTGCCCGATCGTGAGGGTTACTTCTACCCGGTGACCGTGCTCGAAAACGTCACCCCCGGCATGCCGGCCTATGACGGCGAGCTGTTCGGCCCGGTTGCCTCGCTCATCCGTGCCAAGGACGAGGCGGATGCGATCCGTATCGCCAACGATTCGGTCTACGGTCTGGGCGGCGGCATCTTCTCGGAAGACGAAAAGCGTGCCGAACTGCTGGCCCGGGATCATTTCGATACCGGCATGGTCAGCATCAACGGCTACTATATCGCCCAGCCGAACCTGCCCTTCGGTGGCGTTAAGGACAGCGGCTATGGTCGCGAACACGGCGGCTTCGGTATGCGTGAGTTCGTCAACAGCAAATCGCTGATGATCGCGCAATAGCGTCTCTGCCCGAACGTCGTCCGCGTGACGTCGTGAAAGCCCCCGGCCCGTTGTGCCGGGGGCTTTTTTTGTGTTCGTACGACGGCAACTTGTTCTCGAAGGCAGTTCGCGAATGAACGCGAATACACGCAAATCGAGCGGGGTACTGGGCGTGCTCTGGTAGAACTGGCCACGCGTAACGGCACGTCGGTTAACAAACGCCGCTCCCGCATCCGCCCGTCATTGGCGGTCATTCGCGTTTGTTTTCGGACGGACTGCTTCGTTCTGCCGGTGGGTTGGCGTGAGCCGTACGCCGCAAGTTGGCCGGACCTCAACTCGCGGCGGTGTTGGATTGCGCGAAGCGATTCGCGCTACCGGGCGGCGTTGCCTGTTGGATGACGCTGCGCTAATCCAACCTACGCCCGACGATGGTCGCGATCGTCGAATCGCGAGAGCTTATGTAGAGATGCCCCGGGCCGAATCGGTCAGCGCCAGGGTGCCGGTATGAGCCTGGCGCGGGCGGTCGTGGGTCGGCGCGACGCCGAAATAGCGCTTGTACTCGCGCGAGAACTGCGAGGCGCTTTCATAGCCCACCGCATGCGCCGCGCCGGCCACGTTCTCCACCTGGCTGGCAAGTAGGTCGCGGGCGGCCAGCAGGCGAATACGCTTTTGATACTGCAACGGCGACAGCCGCGTGACCCGCTTGAAGTGGTGGTGAAAGCTCGATGCGCTCATGTGCACACTCGCCGCCAGATCGGCCACCGACAGCGAGCTGGCATAGTCGGTATGCAGCTGGTTGATGGCGGTGCCAATACGCGCGTAGGCGCCGCGCTCGTGGATGAGCCGTCGCAGCAGATGCCCCTGCGGGCCACGCATGGCTTCGAAGATCACCTCGCGCACGCGAGCCGCATACAGCGCCCGCGCAGAAAGCTCGTCATCGAGGCAGTCGAGCAACCGTGTCAGTGCGTCGCTCATGTTCGAATCGAGCGCCACGGCCGCCATCGGCAGCGATTCGGTTGCGGTAGGGTCGGTCGCCGGCCAGACATGCTCGGGCATTGAAGTGACCAACTCGTCGAGCACGTCCGGGTCAATGCGCAGCGAAGCCCCCAGCACCGGCACTTTGCTATCGCCGCGTGTTTCACATTCGAAGGGCACCGGCATGGCCTGGACGAGATAGTGTCCGGCGCCGTAGTGGATGACCCGATCTTCCAGATAGGCCGTCTTTTCGCCCTGGGCGACGAATACCAGCGACGGCTGGTAGACCTCCGGCTGACGAATTGTGCGTCCGGCATAGCCGAGCAGCGACAGGCCGTCCAGGGCGGTGGGCGTGAAACCGTCTCGACTGATATGCGGCGCGATACGGGCCGCCAGATGTTCGAATCGGCCCTGCGCGCGTTCGTTACGGGATATATCGACCACTACAGTCTTGTTGCAGGAAAAGCGTCCGCTCAATTATGCCTGTATTGGCCACCCGGGCCATGCCCGCCGCCTGTGCCCATGGCTTGAGCCAGGCGGCAGGTGTTCTATCATTTGCGCTACGTAAACCGCGACGTGGCTGGCGCGCGCCATATTGCTGTTGCACGTGCCGGCCGACGGAGACATACCTTGCCCAGCCTTGCTGCAATCTATCGCTACCCAGTGAAATCGACCGCCGCGCAAGCCCTCGCTACAGCCCGCGTGGAGCAGGAAGGGCTGGCCCATGATCGGCGCTTCATGGTGGTCAAACCCGACGGCGCATTCGTGACCGCCCGCCGGTATCCCGTTCTGCAGACGATCACGGCCCGCTTCGACGGCAGCCGGCTGACCCTGGTTCACGACGACCAGGTCGCGGTGGCAGAGTCGGTCGTGCAATTCGCACGCCAGCGTTTCGAGACCGGCGTGTGGGCCGACGATTTCCCCGCGTGGACAACCACTCTGCGCCTGGATGCCTGGGTGAGCCGCATCGTCGGCGAGCCCGTTCATCTGCTGTGGCTGGGCGAGCAGTCATCGCGTTTTCGCGACAAGCTGGGCGTTCGCGTGAGCTTTGCGGACGGCTATCCGTTGCTGCTCACCAGCGAAGCGTCTCTCGCCGACATCAACGCGCGTACCGATGGCTCGCACGTGATGGCCCAGTTTCGCCCCAACGTCGTGGTCAGCGATACCGACGCGTTCGCGGAGGATGGCTGGCAGCGTATCCGTATCGGCGACGTGCTATTTCGGGTCGACGCGCCGTGTTCGCGCTGCGTGATGATAACGGTCGACCCGGCACGCGGTGAGCGCCGTACCGACGGCGAGCCCATGCGTAGCTTGTTGCGGTATCGCAAGGGCGAGGACAACCAGGTGTATTTCGGCCAGAATCTCGTGGCCGAGAACGAAGGCGAAATCCGGGTCGGCCAGACTGTCGAGGTATTGGACTGACCCGCAACGCCAGCCTGTATCTAGGGCCGCGATCGGCAGTCGTTGTCGCAGCCCACGATCCGCCGCGGGCCAGCCCGCGGCGGATAGACGTGCGACGGCTTACTGACGCTTGCTCGACTCCGGGGTCTTGTCCTTGCTTTCGTCGTGGACGACCGGGTTCTGGCCTTTGTAGCCACCGACCTCGTCTTCCTTCACCGGCGACTGGACGCGATAGCCTTCCTCATGGGCGGCATAGCCCCCGGCCGCGCCGGCACCCGCGGCAGCCAGCACGCAGCCCTGCATGCCCAGGCTGGCGGTGGCGAGCGTTGCGATCGTGACGAAAGTGGCGAGTCTACGCATGAGTACACCTCGAAGCATCGAAAGATCGCCCGAGTATGCGCAGCCAATATGAGCCGATGCTGAATACAGCCATCCGTGCCTCCAAGGTCGAGGATCGCCGGCGCCGCCGGATACGGCCCGGTATCACCCGTCGGCCGGGTCGTTTGTGCGCCAGTAGCGCTGCATTTCGATATACAGAAAGGACGCCGTCCAGGTGATCAGCATCAGTCCGGTGAGCGATTCGATGCCGGTGAGATAGCGCAGCCCGGCGAGCGGCTGAATATCGCCAAAGCCCAGCGTCGTGAACGTGGTAAAGGAAAAATAGGCGCAGTCGAGCAGGCTGCCGTTGAACTGGCCTTCAAAGTGGCCGAAGCCGCCCCAGGACAACATGCCGTAGTAGGCCAGGGCGAACAGCCAGACTTCTACCGCGTGGGCGCACAGCGCGCCGAACACCCCGAACACGATACGAAATCGGTGGGCGGCCGGCAGGCGCGGCATGAGCCGCGTCATGCGGTAGAGAAATTCATAGTGGATGAACACCGCAAGCGCCACGACGCAGATATTGATGGCAATGATGGTCGGCACGGATCGAATACCCCCCGGGAATCGGCGAAAGCCAGCCTAGCGCGGTGCGTCCGGCGTGGACAGTGGCCGTTGTAGCGATCCTTGGCGCGCGATTGCGCTAGAGTTGAATGCCGCCGTAGGTGGGGCGACATGCCTGAAAGGGGGACGGCATGGCAAAGAACATACTGATCTTTTCGGACGGGACCGGTCAGATCGGCGGGCTACGCCCCGATCAGCGGCTGTCCAACGTCTACAAGATGTATCGGGCCATGCGGGCCGGGCCGGATTCGCCCATCGACCCGAACCAGCAGTTCGCCTTCTACGATCCGGGCCTGGGGGCAAGCGAGGGCCGCGGCAGCAAGCGCGAGCGCATACGGGACGTGCTGTCGTCGGCGCTGGGTACCGGCATCGACGACAACGTCATCGATTGCTATGCGGCCGTCATTGCCCAGTATGAGCCGGGCGACCGGGTGCTGTTGTTCGGGTTCAGTCGCGGTGCCTATACCGTGCGCGCGCTCGCCAACGTGATGAATCTCTGTGGCGTGCCGACCCGCGATGGCGACGGCCACGCGGTGCCGCGCTACGGGCCGAGACTACGCAAGATCGCCGCCGATGCGGTGCGCTATGTGTACAACCACGGCGCCGGCAAGGAACGCGCGCGCTATCAGTACGAGCGCGAAACCAAGGCACAGCGGTTCCGTGACAAATATGGCTGTAACGGCCGCGGCTCGGGCGGCGAGCCGCAGGGCAACGTGCAGCCGTGTTTTGTGGGCGTGTTCGATACCGTGGCCGCGCTGCAGAGCCGGTCTGCCATCGCACTCGCGGCAGGGTTTGCGCTGCTGCTCATGGCAACGGCCGTTACCGGCTGGCTATGGCTGGGTGGTTGGGCGGCGCTGCTGATGAGTGTGCCCGCGCTGCTGGCCAGCCTGCTGGCGGTGCGGGTGCTGTTTCGCCAGTTCAAGTATTTCTACGAGGACCCGAACCGGCGCCTGCGCTGGTGGCACCCGATCGACTGGGTAGACGCCTTTCGCCACGGGCATTTCGCGTTGTGGACAGGAAAGCACTACGACCGCTATATCGACCGCGACGTGCGTTTTCTGCGGCACGCACAGTCGATCGACGAAGCAAGAGCGAACTTTGCCCGGGTCGAATGGGGACGCCCGGAAGATATGGCATGGCATCGTGCGCAGGGCCGCGAAGACTGGATGCGACAGCTCTGGTTTGCCGGCAATCATTCGGATATTGGTGGCAGCTATCCCGAACATGAATCACGGCTTTCGGATATAACGCTCGACTGGATGGTGTCGGAACTCGAAGCCGCCATGCCCGGCGCCGTCGCGATACGACACGACCTGCTGTTTCGCTTTCCCGATGCCCTGGGGCTGCAGCACGATGAACGCAAGCATCTTTTATTCATGCAGCCTCGCTGGCTGCGGCGGTGGACGAACGATCGGCTCACCTGGCCGGAAAAGCGACGCCAAGTGCCCGTCGGCGCCCCGTTGCACGACAGCGTCCTGAAGCGATTTCAAGCACCGGCGGTCGCCCATGCCGATGTCGTCAAGCCGTATCGACCGTCCAACCTGGCGCAGCACACGTCGGTGGCGGCTTATTATCGGTGACAGGTTGCGGCGTGGTCGGGCCCGGGCCAGCGTGTCAGCCGTTGCTGATAACATTGCCGCGACCCTCCTGCAGGACACGGACGACACCAATGGACGCTGACGAATTCGCAGGATCCCGGGCCCAGGCCTTGCTCGACGCCCACGTCGCGTATCTGGCCGCACACCTGCAGGGCGAAACGCTCGAACGCGAGTACCAGCGGCGCGTCGACTGGGTACTCGCCGATGCCGCACGGCTGCGCCTGGGCGATGTCGTCAGCGAAGCCGCGGTCAAGCAAACCGCGATCGACTACGCCGCCGATATGAAACTGGGCGGCGGTATTCCGGTGCTGGTGGGCGATATCGCCGCGGCGATCTACGAACATCCGGTGCACGAACGCACCACGCTGGCAGAACTGCTGCCCGATCGCGAGTTCGAGGAGCTGCTCGACAAGCTGCTGGAAATGCAGCGGCTGCGCGAAGAGGTCATCCATCACTCTGTTGCCAACCCGGTGTTCGCCAATCTGGTGGCCCAGCTGCTGTATTCGGGGCTGCGCGGCTATCTTGCCGAGGGCCAGCGTATGGCTCGGCGTGTGCCAGGGTCGGGGATTGCGATGAAGGCGGGGCGGGCGTTACTCGATCGTGCGCCGGCCCGGCTCGGAGCGGCCGTCGAGCGCGGTATTCGTGCCTATGTGGAGCGCTATACGCGCAGCGGCATCCGGCTTAGCGAGGCCTATCTGCGCGCGGCGTTCGAGTCCGACGAACTGCGCCAGGCCGTGCTCGATTTCTGGGACGACCACAAGCATCGCTCCGTGGCCTCGGTGCGCGACTTCGCCGGTCAGCTCGATATCGAAGAACTGTTCGTGATCGGCTACGAATACTGGCAGCGCCTGCGCCGCACGCCGATTTATCGCGAACTCATCGAAAACGGCGTGGAAGTGTTCTTCGAGACCTATCGCGACGTAACGCTGACCGACCTGCTGGCTGATATCGGGGTGACCCGCGATATGATCCTGCGCGACGGCATGCGATTCGTGCCCCAGGTGGTCCATGCGCTCAAGGCACGCGGCATGCTGGAGCCGATGCTGCGCCGCCACCTCGAGGACTTCTACCGCAGCGATGCGGTGGCCGACATCCTGCGCCGGCCCGCCGGCTGAAATGCCCGCGATTACGATCCGTGGTCGGGCTCGCCGGTCGATTTTGTTCACGGCGTTGCCCGGAACCAGGCGTCGCAAGCGTGCGCCGCGTTCGCGTTCGAACAGCCCTGTCTGATTCGCGGTGCTCGAGCGCGTCGCGGATCAATCGAGCCTGCGGGTCCTGAACACGCTTGCCCGGGCCGGTGCCGCTTCAGCGATCTGCGGCGGCACAACGGCCTGCAGGCGTCGAGCGGGCGAACCCGGCCGGGTTACACTGCGCGCCGGTCACGCTGTCCAGAGATTCACCATGCCTGCCCGAGCCCGCCGCGCTAAAACGCGACACCACGAGCCTGCCGGGGCCGATAAGCGATGAGCTACGCCGTCAAGGAAATGTTTCTCACCCTGCAGGGCGAGGGCGCACAGACCGGCCGCGCGTCGTTGTTCTGCAGATTTGCCGGCTGCAACTTGTGGACCGGGCGAGAGAAGGATCGGCACAAGGCGATCTGCCAGTTCTGCGATACCGATTTCGTCGGCGTCGACGGGCCCGGCGGGGGCCGTTTCGAGCATGCGCAAGCGCTCGCCGAGCGCGCGCGCGAACTCTGGGACCAAACCGCGAACGCGGGCGGTACGCCTTATATCGTCTGCACCGGTGGGGAGCCCTTGCTTCAGCTCGATGAACCGCTTATCGACGCGCTGCATGCAGTGGGCTTCGAAATCGCGGTGGAAACCAACGGCACCCTGAACGCGCCGGCGGCCATCGACTGGGTCTGTGTCAGTCCCAAGGCGGGCAGTACCCTGGTCCAGACCCACGGCAACGAGCTCAAGCTGGTCTGGCCGCAGCCGGGTTTCGCCCTGGAAGAGTTCGAAACGCTGGCCTTCGATCGCTTCTATCTGCAGCCCATGGATGGCCCGGCCCGCGAAGCGAACGTGGCCACCTGTATCGAAACCGCGCTAAGCCGGCCGCAGTGGCGGCTGTCGCTACAGACCCACAAGATGATCGGCATCGCCTGAGCGCTGGTCGTGGCCGCGCAAAGCCTCGGCCGGGCCGTCGGATAAGGCGCTTTCGTACCGGGGCGACATCGGTAGCAGGCCTGTCGCGTCATCCGTGGTTGCCGTGGCTTGCGTAGAATGACAGCGCCCAGGGCGCCGTATTCTTCTACAGCCGTAGCCGGGATACGGTCGCCGCCCGCAGTCATTCGAGTACCTGTTTGGAGACGTCTTGACCGCCGCCTATCGTATCCGTCGCCAGATCGGCATCGACGCCGGCCATCGCATACGCCTGCACGGCAGCAAGTGCCGTCATCTGCACGGGCATCGCTATACCGTGGAAGCCGTCTGCGAGGCCGGTGAGCTGGCCGATACGGGCGAGCAGGCCGGCATGGTGCTGGATTTCGCCTTTCTAAAGGACGAAATGCTCGGCGAGATCGATAGCCCCTGCGATCACGGCTTCATCGCCGAAGTGGCGGACACCGACCTGCTGGCCCTGTTTACGCCGGCCGGCACCGACCCGGCCGAATTCGCGCAGGCGCTCGAAGCCGTGGTACGCGAACAGGGCTTCGCCCTGCCGGACGATACCGCGCTGGGCACAAAGCTCTACGTAATCGGCGTCCCGCCAACCGCGGAAAACCTGGCGCGCCACTGGTTCGAACGCCTGGCGCCGCGGGTGGCCGTACGCAGCGCGGGCCGGGCCCGCCTGGTGCGGATCGTCGTGTGGGAAACGCCCAACTGCGCGGCGGAGTGGCCCTAACGTTTGGCACCCCGCGCAGCCACCCGGTCGGGACTATTGATCCGGCACCAATCCAGCTGAATGCGTGAGCTGTTGCAACGCCATCGAAAGAAACGCCGGTACCTGTGCGTGCTTTGGCCCAATGGCTTCATAACCGTTGGCCGGAGCGTGCGCGCTCTCGCACACACGCGTGATCAGCCCGAAAAATCATCGGTTTCATGCCGGTCTATCAAGGCTGGGCAGGGGCTTCGAAGATGACCGGGAAGGGGGCGGCCGAACCGTTGCATTCGCTTCGGGCACGATATTCCACCAGCCGGAAGTCGTAGCCGTCCCAGTGCCAGCGGCGCGCGCCGCCGCAGTCGCCGATGCCGCGATCCTTGTATCGGTCGGAAAGCACGCCGGACTCGGCGTCGAACTCGGGATCGAACAGGTCCGCCGTGCCGGTCCAGCTGTCGTTGCGCCACTGCGCGAAGAGCAGGCGGCGCGGCGCGCCATCGGCGGGGGCCCATACCGCGTTGTAGCTCGTCTGGTAGGCGCCGCGTATGCACGGCACCAGCCACAGCTTGCCGCCGGAGTCGGGCAGCGTGTAGCTGCGGGCATCGTCCGCCAATTCAGCGGCTGGCGTGTCGCTACAGGCGATTTCGACGGCCGGCACCGCCGGCGACTGGGCGGTGCTCATGCCGGTGCCTGCACACCCGGCCTGGGCCAGCATGAGCGTGCCCGCAAGAAGGCCGGCCGTCGACAGAGCGAATCGATCGGTATGCATGGCATCCGCCGCTTGTTTATTGACGGTGCGATTATAGGCGCGCTGAGAGCGCATCCGCTATCGGACGGGCGATCCGCTCGCGTGCTTCGTGGGTAAGCGCGGCAACCCGCTCGCGCCCGGGTCTTGCCGATCGGCGCAGCCGTGGGCAGGATTGCGTCGCGTCGCCAAAAAGTCAGCACCGGTATGATTGCGTTGTCGGTGTTTTGGCCGGCAGGGGAAGGGGACGAGCGACGGCACAGGCGGGGGGCGGTTTGACGTGCGATCGGAAAACGGATCGGGGCATGGGTTACTGGATCACTGGCATCGGCTGATCGAAGGCGATACGCATTCGCCCGAGCAGCGCATGAATCGAAGCTTTCTATTCTGTGCCGCGGTCGGCTGCTTCAGCGGGGCGATACTCAATTATTCTGCCGGTCTGACCGACATGGTCTATGTCGTGCTGGTCACGATCATCGGGGCCGGCATGCTTGCCATGTGGGCGCATCTGCGGCGCGGGCGCAATGCCCGCCATTCGGCGATGGTGACCAGCTGCCTGGTGGCCATCGGCCTGCTCCCGCTCAACTGGTTCTATAACCAGGGCACCCAGGGGCCGAGCCTGCTGCTCTTCCTGGCGGTGGGCGGCTATGCGTTCTGCCTGCTGCTGGTTGCCCCCGTCCAACGACTGCTGATCGCGATGCTGTTCCTGGTCGTGCCGTATGTGTTGATCTGGCTGGATTATCGCTTCCCCGACTGGATCGAGCCCTATCCGTCGGAGGCGGCCCATGCCATCGATGCTGCAGCGACCTACTCGATCTGTGTGATCCTGCTGCTGGTGATGGTGACCGGGTTCTTTCGCCGTTTCGAAAGCGAGCACCGGTTGCTCAACGAGTATGCAGAAAAACTGCGTGAGGCCGGTCTGCGTGACAGCCTGACCGGCCTGTTCAACCACGGGTCGTTCTATGCTCTGGCCGATGCCTATTGTCGCAAGGCCGACCCGACGCCGGCCGAGCATGGCGCGCTCATCATTTACGATCTGGACCACTTCAAGAACGTCAACGACAGCCACGGCCACGTTTATGGCGACACCACGCTGAAGTTTTTCTCGCGCGTGCTGCGCGAGATCGTGGACGCACGCGGCGGCACCGCCGGGCGTTGCGGTGGAGAGGAGTTCGCGGTGCTGCTGCCCGGCGCGGGACAGGCCGAGGTGGAAGAAGTGGATGCAACCCTGCGCGCGCAGCTTGCGGCGCAACCCCTCGAGTATGGCCCGGTCCGAGTCAGCGGCGGCGTTGCGTTCGAGCCGGCCACCAGCATCAAGGCCTGGATGGAGCGTGCCGACCATGCCCTTTATGAAGCCAAATGCCGGGGGCGCGACCAGACGGTTTACTACGATCGATCGGATACTGACGTGGTGGCATAAAGCCAGTCCCGAGTGCAGCGTCGCCGCAACGCCTGGCCTACGTCGACGCCGGGGTGGCGGCTACGCCTCGCCCGAGCCCGACCAGCAACACCATGGCCATCAGCACGGCCGTGCAGGCGACCAGGAACGCATCCGAGAATGCGGCGGTGGCCGCTGCGCCTTCGTAGAGCGGATTCAACGCCGGCGCGGCCTGCTGCTGGCGCGCGGTGAGCACCGAACCGAACACCGCCGCACCGCTGCCAGCGCCCATGAAGAAGAACAGTTGATAGATGCCGAAACCCACCCCGGCGATCTCGGGCGACAACGCCTTGGATGCCGCATTCGCCGCCGGTGAGGTGACACCCGCATAGCCAATGCTGGCGATCACCAGCGCGATGGTCACCATCCAGGGCGCCGCGCCCACGGCGAACGACGACATGAATAACAGCCCGCACAGCAGCCAGGTCAGGCTGATGCCCAGCACCGGCCGCGGGCCGAATTTGTCGGACAGACGCCCGATCGTGGGCGCCAGCAGGGCAACGGCAATCGCGCCCGGCGCAACGACCAGGCCGGTTTCGAATGCGCTCAGGCCCAGCTGGTTGATAAGCAGCAGCGGGGTGAGAAACAGACCGCCGCCGATGAACGCAGCCTGGGAGAGCAGGGCGATCGCGGCGGCCGAGAGAAACTGGCGGTTGCCGAAAAGAGCAGGCGGGGCGAATGGATGGCGCGCGGTGCGGATACGGCACACGAACAGGGCGATCAGAGCGGCTGCCAGCAGCAGCGCGCCCCAGGCCTGGGGCGCGGCCAGCCCGGAATGGTTGGCCGCGGTCACGCCAAACAGCAGCGCGGCCGCGCCGAGTGCGAGCAGCAGGCCGCCCGGCAGGTCAAGACGGGCAAAGCGATGGGGCTGGCGTGCGCGTTCGGCGTTCAGGTCGGGCAGGAAACGCCAGGCGGCAACGAAAAGCAGGCAGATCACGGTCAACGTGCCGTAGAAAAGCACGCGCCAGCCGAAGGCGCTCACGCCAAGCCCGCCAATAAGCGGCCCGGTAGCCGCGCCGAGCCCGATGGCCGAAGACAGCGTCCCGAACACCACGCCGCGCTTGCCCGGCGCGAACAGCCGGGCGACCGAACCGAATGCCAGCGAGGGAATCGCGGCGGCACCGGCCGCCTGAACCGCTCGACCTGCGACCAGCCAGCCAAAGCTAGGGGCGAGCGCACAGGTCAACGAGCCAATGCCGAAGATCACCAGCGCCGAGAGAAAAGTCAGCCGGAAGCTGTAGCTGTCGGACACCCGCCCATACAGCGCCACGCCGGTGGCAAACACGATCGAAAACGCCGTGATCACCCACCCCGACAGGCTGGGCGAGACGTTAAGCCCGGTGCTGATGGTCGGAATGGCGACGTTCACCATGCTGTTGTTGAGCACGCTCGTGAACGCGGCCAGCACCATCACCAGCAGCAGGGGATTGGTCAGCGGCGAGGCGGAAGCGGTATCGGAGAAGCGATTCATTCAACGCGCCGGGTCGGAAAAACGGCGCTTACTTTGCCATGAAGCGGTTGCAAAAACGTGGGTCGGTGCCGCGTTTGCCCGCGGCTATCGGCTGACCGCCAGTGCGGGAACCGAAATCAACGGTTGAAAAAAGCGCAGCGGACCAGCACCGACGGCCTTGTAAGCAAGGACACGATACGAACAACGTCTGGAGACCGATCGATCATCATGACCGATGCCAAATATAACGAAAGCCCGGAAACCCATGCGCCCATGCTGCAATGGCGCGATATCAGCGCGCTCACGCTGGCCGACGAATCGCCCTGCGTGACCATCTATGTGCCGACCACGCCGGTATCCAACTACCGCGAAGAAAACCGCATCCTCTACAAGGACCAGGTAAAGAAGGTAGGCGAAGCGCTCGAACAGCGCGACATGGACAAATACGAACGCGATGCGCTGCTCGAACAGCTTGAATCCGTCGGCGCCAACGAGGTGTTCTGGACGCACCAGCAATACGGGCTGGCCGTATTCGCCTCGCCCGAGCGCCTTACCGTGCGCCGCATGATGACCCGTCCGGCCGAAGCCCAGGGCATCGTGGCCGATTCGTTCCATCTGCGTCCGGCGCTGCGCGCAGCCTCCAACTGGATGGACTATCAGGTGCTGTGCGTGAGCGTGCAGGATGTGGCGCTCTACGATGCCAATCAGGACGCGATCGTCGAAGTGGATCTGCATAGCGAGGTGCCGCGCGGCATGGGCGACGCACTCGGCAAGCCCGATACTTCGCCCAACCGCAAGGATTCCGAGAGCGCCGGCAGCAACAGCACCGATCTGAAGAACTACTTCAAGGAAGTCGACAAGGCGATCCGGGCCTACCACGGCAAGACGATTCGCCCGCTCGTGCTGGCCGCCGTGGCCGAGCATCAGGGGCTGTATCGCGAAGTCAGCGAGCACCCCAATCTGCTCGAAAACGGGCTGAATCACGACCCGTTCGAGGCCATCCGCCAGAGCAATCTCGGCGAACAGGCCTGGGAGATCGCCGAGCGTGCGACCCGCGACAACATCGAACAGGTCATCGAACGCTACAACGAACGCGCCGCGCACGAGGAAGGCGCCAGCGCGCTCGACGATGTCGCCTACTCGGCCACCATCGGCCAGATCGATACGCTGTTGATCGACGAGACTGCCCGCGTCGAAGGCTCGGTCGATAGCAACGGCCGTATCGCATACGGCGGGGCGGGCGACGGCTACACCGACGACGTGCTCGACAAGGTCGCCGAGTTCGTCATCGCCAGCGACGGCGACGTGAAGTTCGTGCCGGGCCACATGATGCCCACGGACACGGGCGTGGCGGCGGTGCTGCGCTATGCGATGGAGCCGCAGACATAAACGCGGCTTCCGGCGAAGCCGCCGGCCCGACCGGGCTGGCAACTTCAGCGAAAGGCGGTCATTGTCTTCAGTGACCGCCTTTTTCATGGGCGGCCCAGGCCCGACGCGTGCGCGCGTTCCTTGTTACTCCGGGAGGCTATCCATGATCGCTCGTACAACCCTACTTGCCCTGGGCGCATCGCTGGCCGTGGGCGCGGCGCATGCCGCCGAAACCGCCGCTTCGCCAGCCGCCGATGCCCCAGCGGTCATGGCCGAGGGCGCCGGCGCGACAACGACGCCGACGCCGGATACCGGTGTTGCGGCCGATCGCAGCCAGTTGGATCCCGGCCGCGAGGACTCGGGGTACTACGCCAACCCGCCGGAAAACGACGCCGAGCAGCAGGACCGCAGCGGACGCACACACGGGCTGGACGATACGGCACGGGATACCGACGACGCGCCCCAGGCAGCCGGTTCGACACGCCCTTAGCGGACCTTGCCTTACCGCTGATGCCACCAAGGGCCAGGGCGCCGATGCAGTCGATCGCCCACCGCGGCCAAATCCACGCATCGGCATACCCCATGGATCAATGGCTTCTTGTCGAGTACGTCGCCCGTACGCGCCGACCGCGATCCGAGGCGAAGCGCCCGTCAGCGCTGACGTTAGGCGGCCGCCAGCGAATCGGCCGGGCCGAAGAACTCGTAGTGCATATGTTCGCGGCCAACGTCGCGTGCGTCGAGCATGCGGCATACATGCGCCAGCATGGGGTTCGGCCCGCAGAAGTAGTATTCGGCGGGCCTATCGCCGACCACGGCATCCATTAGCGCGTCGTCGATGAAACCCGGGCTCGCCTGTGCTGCTGCGGGTACCGTCTCGGGTGCGTCCTCGCTGTAACGAACGTGCAGCTCGAAGTTGGGGTGGGCCTCGACCAGCGTTGCCAGTTCAGCCGCGAACGGGCGCAGACCTTCGTTACGTACGGCCTGAACGAGAACCACGCGGCGATCCGGCGCCGCGGCGAGGGCAGCATGCAGCATCGACAGAAGGGGCGTAATGCCTACGCCGCCCGCCAGCAACACCAGGGCGCGGCCGTCCTGGGGGACCGGCGCCAGGGTGAACTCCCCGCAGGGCGGGCTTAGCCGAACGCGATCGCCCACGGCGAGTTGGTCGTGGGCATAGTGCGAGAACACGCCGGCCGGCGCTGCGTCGCTGGGAGCGTCCTCGCGCTTGACGCTAATCCGGTAGTAGGGCGTACCCGGCGCGTTCGACAGGCTGTAGTTTCGCAGTGCCGTAGTGCCATCGGGCAACGTGCTGTGCACGGCGACATACTGCCCGGGCCGCTGGGCCGCCAGCGGTGCGCCGTCTTCCGGCTCCAGATAAAGCGACAGGATATTGTCCGAAGCTGGCTCGCGCCGGGCCACCACGAACGGCTTCAAACCGGTCCAGCCATAGCGCTGCTGTTGCGCGTCGTAAAGCGTGTGCTCGCGCGCGATGAAGATATCGGCCAGCTGGGCATAGGCGGCCGCCCAGGCATCGAGCACTTCGGGCGTGGCGGCATCGCCCATGACGGCTTCGATACTTTCCAACAGGTTCTTGCCCACGATCGGATAGTGCTCGGGGAGAATGCCCAGCGACACGTGCTTGTTGGCGATCAGCTCCACCGCATCCGCGAGCGCGGCCGGGTTGTCGACGTACTGCGCATAGGCACACACCGCCGACGCCAGGGCCCGCTGTTGGCGCCCGGACTGTTGATGGGCGGGATTGAAGTAGGGTTTTACTTCGGGGTTGTTCTTGAACATGCGGGCATACATGTCGCGCGCCAGCGTCTCGCCGCAGGCCTCCAGGGCCGGGGCCGTGGCCTTGATCGTTGCCGTCTGTTGTTCGCTGAGCATGGCTGCACTCCTAAAGTGGCATCTGATTTACCTGTTTAAAATAAGTATATAGTTTACCGATTTGGGGTCAAGCACATGCAGCTCACCACGCATACGGATTACGCGCTGCGTCTGCTCATTTTCGTGGCGGTACGCCGGGACGAATCGCCGGCGCGGGTACAGGATGCGGCCGCGCGCTACGGCATTTCCGCCAATCATCTAGCCAAGGTGGCCCAGACGCTTGTCCAGCTGGGTTATCTGGACAGCTTTCGCGGGCGTGGCGGTGGGATCGCACTGGCCGTACCCGCAGAATCGATCAATATCGGCGCGCTCGTGCGCCAGACCGAGAATCTGCGTCTGCTCGAATGCTTCGGCCCGGGTTCCACTTGTCCGATCGATCCGGCCTGCACGCTCAAGCGCGCGCTCGCCGAGGCCCAGCAGGCGTTCCTCGAGGTGCTCGACGGTTATCACCTGAACGACCTGGTTGCCAACGGCGATACGCTGCGCATGCTGCTGGGCCGCCCGTGATCGGCGGGGCGGCGAGACGCGGACCAGGGGCAAACGGTACTCGGCGGCCGGCACGGCGGGTTCGGCTGGCTCTGGCGTGGTCATGGCTGGCAAGGTGTCGCTTTATTCCCGAGGAGTGACCCATGGCCCGTCCCGACCACGCGAGCGCGGCAGAAATTCAGACCTATCTGAGCGGGGTGGCGTATCCCGCCAGCAAGCAGCAGCTCGCCGAGCATGCAGAACAACAGGGGGCCACCCTGGGTGTGCGTACCGTGATCGAAGCGTTGCCCGACGCTGAATACAGCGACGCCGCGGCCGTGAGCCGTGCGGTGGGCGCAGTCGAATAGGGCAAATCCGGATGCGCGGGCCGGGGCCGACCGGCAGGCGTTGGCCACGACAGCGGGTGCAAACGCCGAGCGCTGTCGGCGCCGCGCTCTCCGGTCCTCTGCCGATTCTTGATGTCTTGCGGCCGGCGACCGCGCGGGCCTATCGACCGGCGCCTGGAAGTCGCTCATAATTCGGCCAATCGAGACGCTGCCGGGGCAGCGTGGGTACCCATCATCATGCATCCGTGTTTGAGTTGTGGCGCGTGCTGTGCGCATTTTCGTGTGGCGTTTCACTGGCTTGAAACGGAGCGGTCCGACGGCATCGGCGTACCGGCCGCGCTTACGGAAACGCTCGATCCCCATCGCCTGGTAATGAAAGGAACGCGCAATGGCCCGGTGCGCTGTGTCGCGCTGTCTGCGGATATCGGCCAGCACGCCCGCTGTACGATTTATGACCAGCGTCCCAGCGTATGCCGTGACGTCGCCGCCAGCTGGGAGTTCGGCCAGCCCAGCCCGCAGTGCGACCGGGCCCGTAGCGCGCACGGGCTGGCGCCGCTTACCGAGCGTGATTGGGCGTACGTGCAGCCGGCGGTCGCCGCGAACGAGTCCGGCCTTCGGCCGCCAAACGCACCGGTGGCGGCCTAGCCGTAACAGCCGGCTATCGGTTTAAAGCGCGTTGCCATCGGCGGTTCAAGCGGCTGTCTTGTGCTGTGGCTGCAGGTAAAAAAAACGCCCGGTATTCATGTCGAAGGTTGGATTCCTGCTTGCTGCGAGCCGATGCCGATTGGGTGCGTGCTCGTGTTCGCGGCGCGCGGGCGTCACCATAGATGGCGTGTTAACGTTCCGAGTGCCACGCGGCACTCGGCAACACAGCGGTCATTGCCATCCCGCGCGCTTTGCAACTACTGAGAAACGCCCGTCATGAATGATTTTCTGATCCTGCATCACTACGACAGCTCGCCCTATGCCGAAAAGGTCCGGCTGATGCTCGGTTTGGCCGGCGCAAGCTGGTCGTCGATGCTGTCGCCGGTGCAGCCGCCACGGCCGAATCTCGACCCGCTCACCGGTGGCTATCGCCGTATTCCCGTGGCCCAGGTCGGTGCCGATATCTTCTGCGATACCGCGCTCATCGCAACCGAACTGGCCGAGATGCTCGATTGCCCCGAGCTGGACCCGGCGAACGTCGACGCCGAGGCCGCCGCACTCATGGAGCAGGCCCAGAAAAAAGCGTTCTTCGCCGCTATCGGCGCGGTTCCCACGCCGCGTCTGCTGGGGACCATGCTGCTCAAGTTCGGGCCGATTGGCGCGGTCAAGTTCATCAAGGACCGCATGGATCTCGTCAAGGGCGGCACGGTGCGCGCGCCGCAGGGCGACAAGGCCCGAGCGGAATTGAATTCGCTGCTCGACAATCTGGAAACGCGCTTGGAAACGCATGCATGGGTCGGCGGCGATGCGCCGTCGGTCGCCGATTTTGCGACTTTTCACCCGCTATGGCTTTATGCCGCCTGCAATCGCCGCCCGCTCGAAGCAGGGCCGAAAGTCGAGGCCTGGTATCAGCGTGTGGGCGAAATCGGCCATGGACAGCGTGAAGAAATCACGCAGGAACGAGCCTTTGCCGCAGCACGTGACGCCGAACCCCGGCCGTTGCCGGAGAGCGTGGCCGATACGCCCGCGCCGATCGGTACGACCGTGAAGGTAGCACCCGCGGACTACGGCAAGGTGCCGGTCACGGGCAGACTGGTCGCGGTCACCGCGGACCGGGTGGTACTTGCCCGCGATACCGACCACTTCGGTCTGCTGCACGTTCATTTCCCGCGCGACGGGTATTCGGTGACCGCGCAATAGGATACGGCAGGCCAACTGGCTTGCCTGCTGATTGGATAGACGACGTATGCATCGGTTAGCAGATCAGGTGACCGGGTTCGCTGTGTTCAGCCGCGTCGCAGGGGTGCAGTTTGCCGTGCGTCGTCTATTCTCAAGCGCGTCTTCGCCGTCAGCCGAGGCGGCTGTGTGTTCGCGTAGGTGCGTTAACGCCGAACGATCCCCTGTCTCCCTGGCGAATGGGTAATTCGACTGGGCGGTGGCTCACCGTCTTCAGGCGGCACAGCATTTCTTGAACTTGCGGCCGCTGTTGCAGGGGCAGGGGTCGTTGCGCCCGGGCCTGAGTGCATGTACCGCGTGGTCGCCGTCGAGATAGAACCACTGGCCGTGTTCGCGTAAAAAGCGCGAGCGCTCTTCAAGCACGGCGAAGCCCTCAAAGTTCCGGCAGGTGGCACGGAAATGCACCTCTCCGGTGTCGCCATGGGCATCGCTGCTGAGTACGTTCAGGCCCAGCCACCGATCGCCGCCGGCCAGATCCAGGGTCTGCGGCCGCGTGTCGGGATGCCAGCTGGTCTTGACGTACGCGGCGTTGCCCAGCGCATAGGCGCTATACCGGGCGCGCATCAGCGCCTCCGGCGTAGGGGCCGGCATTCCGCAGTGGTAGGGCGCGCAGCATTCGTCATAATGCGCGCCGGATTGGCAGGGGCAGTTCACGATATACCGGGCGATTGCAAAAAGGCCTGCTTAGCGTGGCGCGTATGTGGCGCGGCCACAAGCGGTATGCGCGCTGCGGTTTTACCTCGCATCCGGCTTCAAACGGCGGCGGTGAATGCGCCGAACACAAGCCATGCGGTGTAGGCGACGAACGAGAGTAGAAACACGCCGCCCTCGATACGGTTCAGATGGGCGGGGCGGCTGCCAAAGCGCATTGCAAAGACCAGCAGCAACAGCGTCAGCCCCAGCATGATCGGCCAATCCCGACTAAGCACGCTCGGATCCACGTCGATGGGAGTGATGAGCCCGGCCACGCCGACCACGCCCAGCGTGTTGAACAGGTTGGAGCCGACGACGTTGCCCAGTACCAGGTCGTAAGCGCGGCGACGGACCGCGCTGATCGACGAGGCCAGTTCGGGCAGCGAGGTGCCGATGGCCACGACGGTCAGGCCGATGACGAGATCGCTCACGCCGAGCGCGCCCGCGATGGTGCTTGCACCCCATACCAGCAGGCGCGAGCTGGCCAGAAGCAGCACCAAACCAACGGCCAGCCAAACCAGCGAGCGGCCGAATGGCGGCACGTCGCTGGGCGTATCGTCAGGCGTGGGTGCCGTGGCCGTTGCGTGCGCCGGGTTGCGGTGGGCTTCAAAGGCGACGACGGCGATATAGCCGATCAGGGGCAGCACCAGCAGCAGCGCGTCAAAGCGGCTGATCGAACCGTCGCCGATCAGCCAGCGCGACATCAGCGTAACGACAATCAGCAGCGCCATCTCCCGGCGTACGATGCCCGCGCCGACCGCCATGGGCGATAACAACAGTGCGACGCCGAGAATCAGACCGATATTGGCGATGTTGGAACCGTAAGCGTTGCCGATGGCCAGCCCGGGCTGGCCCTGCCAGGCCGCAAGACCGGACACCAGGAACTCCGGCGCCGAGGTGCCGATACCCACGATCACGGTGCCGATGATGAACGAAGGCAGGCGCAGGTGATGGGCCGTACCCACCGCACCTTCGATGAAGCGTTCCGAACTCCAGATCAGTACGGCAAGGCCGACGAGGACGGCGGCTGCGGCCATCAGCATGACGTATCTTCCTCAGATTGGGCATGGGCGATAAATCGATCAAAGCTCATGATGCCAGAGGAGCCACAAGCTGTTGATTCAAAGCGCCACAACAGCGAGCTGCCGTAATGGCGCTATTATCAATCGACTATAAACATAGATGATTTTCAGGGTTGATTAGCGCCTGCGCGCACGCCGATGCTGTGCTCGCTTTGGTTGGACGTGGCGTCACGGCGAACCGCGAGCGACCCACGAGCCGTAGTGGCGAAGGCGCTTGGGCCCAGCGGGCGCTCGCGGTAATGTCTAACAGCGCCGCTGCTTTGGTTGCCACAGTCACGGCGCCGTCAGCGCGATATCGCCAACGCATCGGGGGATCAAACGATGAACGAGCGGGGAATACCGAGCAATCTGCTCCAGCGGATGCTCGACCGAATCGAGCGAACGGGCAACCGTCTGCCGCATCCGGTGCCGTTGTTCGCTTTGCTGGCGTTGATTGTGGCGATCGTCTCGGCGCTGCTGTCGCAGCTGGGCATGACGGTATCGCCGCCCGGCGGCGGCGCGCCGGTGGCGATCGAGAACCTGCTCTCCGGCGAAGGTATCCGCTATATCTTCGGGTCGCTGGTCGACAACTTCATGAACTTCGCGCCGCTGGGCGTTGTGCTGGCCACCATGATCGGTATCGGCATGGCCGAGCGCACCGGCCTGATCAGCGTGTTGCTGCGCGGTTTTATCCTGTCGATCCCGAAATCGCTCATCACCTTCGGTCTTGTGTTCGCCGGCATCCTGTCGAGCGTCGCCGCCGACGCCGGCTATGTGGTGCTGCCGCCGCTCGGTGCCATGATATTTCTCGCCCTCGGGCGCCACCCCATCGCCGGGCTGGCGGCCGCTTTTGCCGGCGTTTCGGCCGGCTATAGCGCCAACCTGTTGCTCTCCGCGGTGGACGTCAACCTCGGCCAGCTCACCATCGAAGCAGCCGGCACCATCGACCCGACCTATGCGGATGCGATGAATCTGGCGATGAACTACTACTTCATCATCGTTTCGACCTTCTTCCTCGCCGTTGTCGGCACGCTGGTCAGCCAGTTCGTGGTCGAGCCGCGGCTGGGCGACTATCGCAACGACGAACAGGGCGGGCACGACCGCTCCAGCACGGCCATCACCGCCGAGGAAAAGCGCGGCATGAAGTGGGCTGGTATCGCGCTGCTCGTCACCATCGCGCTGCTCGCGTTGCTGGTCGTGCCGCCTGGCGCGCCGCTGCGCGGCGAGGGCGGGGGCATCGTGCGCTCGCCGTTCATGGACTCGCTGGCCGTGGTGCTGATGATCGTGTTTTTCGTGCCGGGGTTGGTGTACGGCATCGTGATCGGCGCGATCAAGAACGACCGCGACGTGGCCGAGAATCTGTCGCAGACCATGGCCAGCATGGGCATGTTCATCGCCCTGGCGTTCACCGCCGGCCAGTTCGTGGCCTGGTTCGCCGAATCCAATCTTGGCGTGTTCATGGCCGTCTATGGCGCCCAGGCGCTGCAGGCGATCAGCCTGGGTGGGGCGCCGCTGCTGATTCTGTTCGTGCTGATCGTGGGCTTCGTCAACCTGTTCATCGGCAGTGCCTCAGCCAAGTGGGCCATCCTCGCGCCGGTGTTCGTGCCGATCATGATGCAGCTCGGCTATTCACCGGAGCTCACCCAGATGGCCTATCGCGTCGCCGACTCTTCCACCAACATCATTACGCCGCTGATGCCTTACTTCGCGCTGATCATTGCCTACGCGCAGCGCTACGACGAAGACATACGCATCGGCTCGCTGATATCGATCATGCTGCCGTTCTCGCTGGCTTTTCTGGTGTTCTGGACGCTGCTGCTCATCGTCTGGATGACGTTGGGCCTGCCGCTGGGGCCCGGCGCGGGCATTGTCTACGGCGGCTAGCGGCGACGATTACCGGATGTGGCCGGCCGAGCCCATGCGCGGCGCCGCGTACTGCGGTCGGTCGTCGTCGCGCGAGTGCACGCCCTAGGACTCGCGATAGGGCGCACAGACCTCGCCCTGTTCAGGGTAGACGAGCGCGGCGGTGTCGAAACCCATCGCCTGGGCACGGCTCACCCAGGCGTCGCGTTCGGCCGAGGGCAGTTCCGGCCGGCGCGCGAGGATCCAGAGATAGTCGCGGTTCGGCCCACCCACGATGGCGGTTCGGTAGCCCTCGTCGAGTGCGAGTACGTTGTAGCCGGCGTAAAACGGGCCGAAGAAACTGACTTTCAAGCGCGCCCGGTCTTCGCCGTCCACGAAATAGGCTCGGCCGATCGCCTCGTCGGGCTTGCCCTCGTCGAGGTCCACGCCGCGGTTCACGACCCGGACACCGCCGTCGTCGCGGGTGCTGTAAGTTGCCGTCACGCAGTCAAGACCTTCTTCGAAGCCGTGATCCAGGCGCGCGATTTCGTACCAGCGGCCGAGATAGCGATCCAGCGTGAAGGGTTCAACCGCGCTTGTGCCCTTGGGAATGCCCACGCAGCCGGCAAGCAGGCTCGCAGCGACGAGCAGGGTGAGCCAGACAGGGTAATGGCGGTAAGGCATGGTCGGGATACGGGGCAGGCGGGCGATGGCGCGATTCTACCGGCTCTTCTTTCGCCGTGGGCCACCCCAGCGTCCGCCGACGGCATCAGCATCGACGCTTCGATGATGGTCCGTGGCCGGCTGAACGGCGAGGGCCGGATCTGGCGATAGACATGCTCGGCGATCGCCGCGTTCGTGCCGTTTTCCGGTAGGTCAAAACGTCGCTTCCGGCATTTGCGGGCGATTCACACCCGCAATCGCCGTCTGCGTTGCCCGCAGCGGGCATTGTTCCTTACCGATGAAAAACTTAAACAATCGCGCCGACGGCCGATAACCGACGCGTTATACCGGGACGCGCATATGCGCCGTGTATCGCCAGTGAGAGCCATGAGCCCAGCCTCGCCCGATTACGGCATGCCGCTGTCGTATCGCCATCGCCGTCATCTGTTGCGCCTGCTATTAACGGTTACGGCACTGTTCGGTCTGGTTTTCGTTGTCGTGAACCTCAACGCCGGCCGCTATGGCCTGATGGCCGTGGATCTGGCCATTGCTGTGCTGGCGGTGGCCATGCTGCCCGTGGTTCGTACTACCCACCACCTGCGCCGCTGGTGTCTTTGCTATCTGGTATCCATCTACGCGGCTACGCTGTATGCGCTGGCTTTGCCCACCACGTCGGTTACGGTATTCAGTTGGGTGATGGTCATGCCGCTCACCGCCCATCTGCTGCTCGGTCGCCGGCTGGGCGGCCTATCCTCCGGGCTGTATCTGGCGATTGCGGCGGGCCTGTTCCTGTGGCGTTTCGGCGTCGATTCGGTCCTGGAGGCCCCCGGCGCCACGGCCAATATCGCGGCGGTGACGGTTTGGACCTACCTGTTCTCCTACTTCTACGAGGCGAGCCGCGAGTCCGCGGAACGACAGCTCTCGCAGCAGGCGCTCACCGATTCACTGACCGGGCTGCCCAACCGGGCGCAGCTGGAGCAGTCGTTCCGGCGCCTGGCAAACGCAGGTGCATA
Source organism: uncultured Salinisphaera sp. (assembly GCF_964012375.1). Taxonomy (NCBI): domain Bacteria; kingdom Pseudomonadati; phylum Pseudomonadota; class Gammaproteobacteria; order Salinisphaerales; family Salinisphaeraceae; genus Salinisphaera; species uncultured Salinisphaera sp. Next base: position 7,582 of record NZ_CAXGSH010000023.1, on the reverse strand, counting down.
TCCGGTATCGGTATTGATGCTCGACCTGGACCACTTCAAGGGCATAAACGACGACTACGGCCATGCCACGGGCGACGCGGTGCTACGGGAGGTCGGCCGGACGCTAAGCGAACACACGCGCTCGCAAGATGTGGCCTGCCGTCTGGGCGGCGAGGAGTTCTGTGTCCTGCTGGCGCATACCGACAACGGCGCGGCAAGGCAGCTGGCCGAACGTCTGCGTGAGGCGATCGAGGCGCTGCGCTGTCGGCAAAACGACTGCGTGCTTTATCTCACCGCCAGCATCGGCGTCGCCAGCTCTACCGGCCCGGGCGAACAGCTCGACCCCATGCTGCACATCGCCGACGAAAAGCTTTACCAAGCCAAGTCCAGCGGGCGCAACCGGGTCGTCGCTTAGCGCATGCCCCGCAACGGTGTGGAGGCGCGCCCGAGCAAAGCGAGCGGGCGCGCTACTTGCAGACGGATCGAAGAGGGGGCAGATTCAGGTATCTGAACCTTCGGGGTATCCACATCAAAAATCTCGACCGGCGGACGACGCAACTCATGGAGGAGGCGCTTGCCGCGCTGCCGGACCCTGTTTTTGTGCTCACCGAGAGCGGTCGCTATGCCGCGATCTTTGGCGGACAGGATCGCGATCATTATCACGACGGCTCCTGTCTCGTGGACTTCAGTCTCTACGACGTGTTGCCGCCGGCCCGGGCCGACTGGTTTCTGGCCGAAATCCGGGCGACGCTGGCCGCGGACTGTCTGCGTATCGTCGAATACGAGTTGGCAGCCGCCGACGTGGCCGGCGTTGACCCAAGCGAAGGACCGGCTGCGCCCATTCGCTTCGAAGGGCGGGTGCAGCCGCTACGCTCGCTCGTCAACGGCGAGCGCGCGGTGCTGTGGTTGGCAAGCAATATCACCAGCCGCCACGAGATGGAGCAGCGGCTGCGGCGCTTGAGCGAAACCGACGAACTGACCGGGTTTCCGAACCGTCGTCGCCTGATGGCCGCACTCAACGAAGCCTTGGCCCAATACGAGACGCACGACAGCCGCATAGCGTTACTGCTTCTGGATATCGATCACTTTAAAACGATCAACGACCGCTATGGACATCCGGCAGGAGACGCGGTGATATGTGCCATATCCAGCGCCTGCGGTGCGCGTATCAAGCGTCGTGACCTGTTCGCCCGACTCGGCGGCGAAGAATTCGCCACGGTTCTATACGACATCACCGCGGTGCAGGCACTTACGGTCGCGGAACGTTTACGCAAGACCGTCGCCGAAGTCTGTTTCGAGGCGAAGCCTGGCGAAACGCCCGGGGTGACGGTAAGCATCGGTGTGAGCGTGGCCGGCCCCAACCGGCGCCGCAGCCACGACCTCCTGAGCCAGGCCGACGCTGCGCTTTATATCGCCAAAACGGGTGGGCGCAATCGCGTGGTTCTGGCAGAAGACTGCCACTAAGCCCGACTCGGCTCGGCACGTAAACGAGCCTAAAATGTTGAATCGCGCGCGGCCAAAACCAAAGCCAAAGCCAAAGCCAAAGCGAGGGCAGGGGGAGAAGGCATAGCGTTGGGTATGAAATCCCCGGCAGACATTGGGTATACAAGCCGCTCGGATGCGTCAGGGGCGAAATTCAACCGCGAGCTGTATCGCACCGGCGAGCAGCAACGTCAGTATCATCTTGGCAAGCGGGTTGCTTCGACTTCGCCAGATACAGGCGGTGGCGACGAAAACGCTGACAACGATCACCATCCAGTAACCCAGCGCCAGCGCGTTTACGGCGTCGTAGATCGGCGCCGGCTCTCTGGCAGCGAGCGGTAGCTTGCTTGTGGGCATCGGGGCGTGCTCTCTAGTCGCGCTGCTAATCGACCGTAAAACCAACCGACAGTCTGTTGTGGTCCGATATGGCCGCGTCGGACTCGTGACCCACAACGCCATTTTCGACCACGCGAAGACCGCGATAATAGATATGGTCCAGCGCCAGATCGCCGCCGATGATGGCTTTCGTGCGGCCCGCGAGGGCTTTGCCGAAGACGGGCTTCAAACCGTGCGCGGCGACCATCCTGTCCACGACGGCCTGGCGTGCGGCGTTGCGGGTGTTCAGATCGCCCGCCAGGATGACGGGCCCGTCGTGTGCCGCAATCGCCTGCCCAATGGCGCCGACCTGTTGTGTGTAATCGTTCAGGCTGCGCCACTCGAAGTTGAGCAGGTGGGTATTGACCACCTGCAACGTATCCGCCGAACCGGCCAATCGATAGCGTGTAACGAGCGTGGACTTGGGCGTGATCCCGAATTCTCGATTCTGGCTCAGCAGGGCAGTACGCGAGACCGGCCGTGCCGAGGAAGCGGTCAGTACGCCCGTTGCCTGGTCGCCGCCGCAGCCGAGAAAGCGAGACCGGAAGCTCGGTGCAAACACCCAGCCAAGGTCGGCCGCCGCAAAGGCCGCGCCGAGCGCGTCTTGTGGGTTTTGCCGGGGCTCGCAGGCCTCCTGCAGCAACAGCAGGCTGGTCGTCTCGAACCGCTGTGCCGCCGTGCCCCGCCTGGCGAAGGCGGGCCAGCCTGCGCCCTTGTGCTTCTGGATGTTCCAGCTGATCAGCGCGATGTGCTCAGGCGCCAAGGCCGGTGCAGAAAACCCGTCGCCGTTGATCGCACGCGTGGGCGGCACCGACACGCAGCCGGTACCGGCCAGGATCAACATCAGGCCGATCAGGGCCGTTGCCATGCGCACGCGGCGTGGGCTCAATTGGCGGGCACATCAGGGCGCATATCGAAATACGACTTATCGATGAGCGTGTCGTGCACGCCTTCGATATTGAGCTTGAGCCAGGCGTCGTACATGCGCAGATCGTTGAATTCGGGCAGGCGGATATCGTCCTGCAGCTGCGCCAGCGAACGGCCTGCGAGCATGCCGTCGCGCACGCTGTCGTAGAGCGCGTTCAGATAAGCGAGATAGCGGGCAACGTCTGCCTTGTCGCCGGCGTCGCCATGGCCACCGATGAACAGCTCGAAGTCGGTCGCGAGAATATCCTCGGTGCTGTCGATCATGCCCTGAATATCGTAGCCCTTGAGGTTCTTGTAGGGCATGCGGCCAAGTACGATCCAGTCGACAACGTACATCACGTTCGCGGGCTGAAAGTGCATGCTCACCGAGCCGCGGCCGTTGTTGACGCCGTGATAGCGCAGCGCTACGCGGGCCTCGCCCAGGTACAAAGTCATTTCGTTGTCGAAGGTGATATCGGGAATGCGTGTATCCGCCCGGGTGTGTACCAGGTCGGCGCGGGCCAGCCGATGGGCGACGAAATGCACGCCGTCACCATCGAGCGCCTGCCCACCATAGCTGTGATCGACGTGGTTGTGGCTGTAAACCACGTAGCGCAGAGGCACATCGAAGCGCCGGTCCAGTTCGTCCTTCAGCCAGGCCGCGGCCCGGGGGTTGAGCGGATCGGTGGCGATAATGCCGGCATCGGTCACCATGAAGGCCGAGCGGTAGTTGCCGGCCGTGAAGCGATACACGTTGTCCTTCATCCGCTCGATGACGTATTCCGCTGCAAGCCCCTGGCACGCAGCGAACAGCAGGCCCAAGAACAGGCTCGCGCGAAACAGGGCGTGCGGTCTCATCGGCAATCGAGGTGGTTGGATCGGCAGGCCGATCTTAACCCGCGCCATGCGCGCCCCGTCTAGGCGGCACAGATAGCGCGTCGCAATGGGTCGCGGCCTGGCAGCCATGCAAAGCCGAGCCGCGGCGTGGGGCGCAAGTTGTCGCGAACGAAACCGACGGTGGCCCGGTGATGAAGGGTCTAGCCGACGATGCCCAGACGCGCACGCACCGCCGCGGCGACGCGGTCCATTGCGTCGCCGGTCGCTGCCAGCCAGGCATGCATTTCGATAAAGCCATGAATCACGCCGGGGTAGTGGGCATGATCGACGTCGACGCCGTCGTCCGCCAGGCGTGCGGCATAGAGCACGCCTTCGTCCATGAGCACATCCGCGCCGGCGGTAATGACGAGCGCCGGCGCCGTGTCTTCCAGGGTCGACGCCAGAACGGGGGACACCCGCCAGTCGAGCGGGTCGGTACCGGCATCTGCGCTGCGCTGGCCGAACCAGGCCATGAGCTCGGCGGTGAGCGGCGGCACGTTGGCGTTGCGAACCTTCGATGGATACTGGCCGGCGGCTTCGCGCAGGTCGGTGGCGGGGTAGATCAACACCTGCAGGGCCAGTGGCCAGCCCTGGTCGCGCGCGGCCAGGGCGACCACGGCCGACAGATGGCCGCCCGCGCTGTCGCCGCCCACTGCGAGGCGTTGGTCGTCGATGTCGAACGCGGCCGCGTTCTCCACCAGATAACCGTAGGCAGCGATCGCGTCTTCCGAGGCGGTCGGCAGGCGATGTTCTGGCGCCAGGCGATAATCCACGGCCACAAGCTGGCAGCCGGCGCGCTGCGCCAGTTGCCGACAAATACGGTCGTGCGATTCCAGATCCCCCAGCACCCAGCCGCCGCCGTGAAAGTACACCAGTGTGGGCGCCGCGCCTTCGGCCAGGCCTTGCGGGCGGTACCGCCGCGCCGCCAGGCGACAGTCGGCGAGCGCGAGCTCATGTTCAAAGACTTCGTCCATCGGCACCGGCTCGCCACCGCTCGCCGCCAGCGTATCGATATAGAACTGGCGCGCTTCAGCCAAGCCGAGATCGGTGAACGCGATTTCCGCTTCGCGCATCTTCGCGACCACGCGGGCGACTTCGGGGGTGAGTGCCATGGGGCGTCCTTATCCGGGCGGGTGTATACAGCAGGCTTGATAGCACGATTGTTCGAGGTCGTACACGCCCTGGGTTTTCGACCGCCGTCGGCCGCGGCCCGCACGTGCCGCGGCGCGTGCGCGATGTCTGCGTACACGTTGATACACCCATACCCAGCCGTTGAACGTCGCGCTCAAGGCCCGCATTGTTGAGAACGTTGAGTCGAGTCAGGCGCTCGACATGACGCTTGCGACATCCTTTGCCGCGGAGGCATTGCCATGACCGAAACCGCTGCCGCCGAGCCGTTCGTGCTCGACAATAGCTATGCCCGACTGCCGAGCGAATTCCACGCCCGCGCGATGCCCACCGCCGTAGCGGCGGCGAGACTGATTCGGGTCAATCGGCCCCTCGCGGAGCAGCTCGGTCTCGACGCGCAGGCCCTCGAAAGCCCGGCAGGGCTCGATATTCTGGCCGGCAATCGCGTGCCGAAGGGGGCCGAGCCCCTGGCCATGGCCTATGCCGGGCATCAGTTCGGCAACTTCTCGCCCGTGCTGGGCGACGGCCGTGCGGTATTGTTGGGCGAGATCATCGACCGCAACGGCGCGCGTCGTGATATCCAGCTCAAGGGCGCGGGGCGCACGCCCTTTTCCAGCCGGGGTGACGGCCGCGCCGCCCTGGGGCCCGTGATCCGTGAATACGTCGTCAGCGAAGGCATGGCCGGCCTGGGTATTCCGACAACCCGTGCACTGGCCATGGTGGCGACCGGCGAGTCGGTGCTTCGCATGCGTGCCGAGCCGGGCGGCGTACTCACCCGCGTTGCCGCCAGCCACGTGCGTGTGGGTACGTTCGAATACTTTTATCGGCAGGGCAATAACGAAGGGGTACGCGCGCTCGCCGACTACGTCATCGACCGCCACTACCCGCACGTCGCCGATGCCGACAATCCCTATCACGCCTTGTTGGAAGCGGTCGCCGCCCGCACCGCCGACCTGATCGCGCAATGGCTGCTCGTAGGCTTCATCCACGGCGTGATGAATACCGATAACGTCTCCATCGCAGGCGAAACGATCGATTACGGCCCCTGCGCCTTCATGGACAACTACAACCCGGCAACGGTGTACAGCTCCATCGACCGCGGCGGTCGTTATGCCTATAACCAGCAGCCCGGTATCGGCCAGTGGAATCTGGCGCGCTTCGCCGAATGCCTGCTGCCGCTGTTGGACGACGACGAAGACAAAGCCATTGCGCAGGCCCAGGCGGTGCTCGAACGTTATATCGAGCGCTTCGAAAAGACGTATCACGACGGTCTGGCCGCCAAAATCGGGCTGCAGGAGCGCCGCGAGGGCGACACCGAGCTGGCCTACGATCTGCTCAAGTGCATGGCCGAGCAGGGCGCAGATTTCACGCTGACCTTCCGGCATCTGGCCGATCTGGGCCAGGCGTCGGACAGCCGCGATGACGCCGTGCGTGCGTTATTCGACGACCCGGCCGCGTTCGACGGCTGGGCCGCGCGCTGGCGCCAGCGCCTGGCCGAAGAAACCCGCGATGACGCAGCACGTCGCGCGGCCATGCGCGCCGTCAACCCCGCCTACATTCCGCGCAATCACCGTATACAGCAGGCGATCGAGGCCGCCGAGGACGGCGACTATCAGCCGTTGGAGGCACTGCTTGCGGTGGTTGCACGCCCGTTCGAAGACCATCCCGAGCTCGCCGACTACGCACGGCCGCCGGCGCCGGAGGAAGTGGTCCAACGCACCTTCTGCGGCACCTGAGCCGGAACACGACTCGTGCGCCGCCGATCATTTGGCTCGAGCGAGCGGGTGTGTCGAATAGCCGGGCGGGTTTGACGCCCAGAAAGCGCTTCGCCACTCTCGATCGTCTGGCCCGTGCACGGGGTGCGAGGCCGATCGAATAAACAGACATATAAAAGGATTTGCGATGGATACCGCCGCTCTTTTTTCGCTTGAAGGTCGTTGTGCGCTCGTTACCGGCGGCTCCCGGGGCATTGGCCGCATGATCGCGGAAGGGTTGCTGCGCCAGGGCGCGCGAGTCTATATCAGCGCCCGCAAGGCGGAGGCCTGCGACGAAACCGCGAAGGAACTCTCCGAGATCGGCCCCTGTGTCTCGCTGCCGGCCGACGTGTCCACCATGGACGGTATTCACGGCCTGGTGGCCGCCTACGGCGAACATGAGAAAAGCCTGGACATCCTCGTGAACAACGCCGGTGCGGCCTGGGGCGCGGAGTTCGACACCTTTCCCGAAAGTGGCTGGGACAAGGCGGTGGATCTCAACATGAAAGCGCCGTTCTTTCTGGCCCAGGCGTTCAAGCCCATGTTGCTCGAAGCCCGCGCGGCCGGCCCGCTCGCGAAGATCATCAATATCGCGTCTATCGATGGCCTGTCGCTCAACCCGCAGGAAACCTATTCCTACCACGCCTCCAAGGCTGGCCTGGCGCATTTGACCAAGCGCATGGCGGTGCGCCTCGCGCCCGAAGGCATCGTGGTCAGCGCCATCGCCCCCGGCGCGTTCGCCTCGAACATGAACAAGGTCGCCCGCGACCACGGCGACGAGATCGCCGACCGTATTCCCTCGCGTCGTATCGGCGAGCCCGAAGACATGGCCGCTGCCGCGATCTATCTCGCTTCCCGCGCCGGGGATTATGTGGTGGGCTCGACGCTGGTGGTCGACGGCGGCGTGAATATCGCCCGCTAGGCCACACGGTACGAAACGCGGCGACTCCGGCAAGCGGCAGGGTGGATCGAACGCCCGGCCGTATCGGCCACGGTGCGCTGCGCGCGTGGCCGGGTTCTCGGGCGTCTTCCAGCCAGAAAGGTCACGCGGCTTGCTGCCAAATAGAGGGCCTGCGGTAGCG
>NZ_CAXGSH010000022.1:0-42705 GCF_964012375.1 uncultured Salinisphaera sp. | reverse complement strand
GCGTCAGTGTTCGCTACCGTGCAGCAAGCACGCTACGCTCTCACTTCCTTGTCAACCGCGCGCAAAGCACGCCGGCGCGACCGCGACAGGTTATGCAGAGCTTCCCTAGATCTGGGCGGCCGCGTGCCGGCCCGCACAGCGCCCGGAATAGATACAGCCGCCAAGAAACGTGCCTTCCAGCGCGTTATAGCCGTGATAGCCGCCGCCACCGAAACCCGCCACCTCACCTGCGGCATACAGGCCGGCAATCGGCGAGCCCGCCGCATCGAGCACCTGGCCGTCCAGATTGGTATGCAGCCCGCCCAGCGTCTTGCGGGTGAGGATATGCAGGCGAACCGCGATCAGCGGGCCGTTGGCCGGATCGAGCATCTTGTGCGGCGTGGCGGTACGAAACAGCTTGTCGCCGAGGTACTTGCGCGCGCCGTGAATGGCGGTGACCTGCGCGTCCTTTGAATAGGCGTTGTCGATCTGGGCATCGCGGGCGACGATCTGGGCTTCGAGCGTGGCGCGATCGACCAACTCGTTGCCGGCCAGCCGGTTCATGCCGGCGACCAGCGCGTCGAGGTTGTCGGCCACGACGAAGTCCTCGCCGTGCTGTTTGAAGGCCTCGACCGGTGGCGGCGCGCCTTTGGACAGCCGGCTCTTGAGCACTTCGCGCCACTGCTGTGAGGTCATGTCCGGATTCTGTTCCGAGCCGGACAGCGCGAACTCTTTTTCGATGATCTTCTGGGTGAGCACGAACCAGGAATAGTCGTGGCCGGTCGCCAGAATTTCGCGCAGCGTCGACAGCGTATCGAAGCCCGGCAAGCACGGCGCCGGCAGACGCCGCCCCGTGGCATCGAACCACAGCGAGGACGGCCCCGGGATGATGCGAATGCCGTGCATGGGCCAGATCGGGTCCCAGTTCTTGATGCCTTCCGTGTAGTGCCACATGCGATCGCTGTTGATGATCGCCGCCCCCGCGTCGTGCGTAATATCCAGCATGCGTCCGTCCACGTGATGGGGCACGCCCGAAATCATGTGTGCGGGGGCAGGTCCGAGCCGTTCGACCGGCCAGTTCGCACGCACGCGATCATGATTGCCGCCGATACCGCCGGCCGTGACCAGCACCGCCCCTGCGCTGAATTCGAAATCGCCCGCGATATCGCGGCTGGATTGCTGGCCGCGCTCAACCGTGCTCGGCGCAAGAATCTCGCCGGCCACGCCGGTCGCGGCACCGTCGGTCATCACCACGCGGCTGACCTGGTGGCGACATTTGAGCGTGATACGCCCCGTAGCCATATGCTCGCGCACCCGCCGCTCGAACGGCGCGACCGTGCCCGGACCGGTGCCCCAGGTCAGATGGAAACGCGGCACCGAGTTACCGTGTCCGTTGGCCAGCGAACCGCCGCGCTCGGCCCAACCCACGACCGGAAACCAGCGCATGCCCTGCTCGTACAGCCAGGGCCGCATTTCGCCGGCGGCGAATTCGATGAAGGCTTCGGCGACCTTGCGCGGCCAGTAATCCTCGTCGCGATCGAAACCGGCTGAACCCAACCAATCGTTGAGGGCGAGTTCCGGGCTGTCCTTGATGCGCATGCGCCGCTGTTCGGGCGTATCGATCATGAACAACCCGCCGAGCGACCAGAAGGCTTGGCCGCCGACCGAATTCTCGCCTTCCTGTTCGACGATGAGCACCGACTTGCCGGCATCGGCCAGCTCAGCGGCTGCGACCAGCCCGGCCAGGCCCGCGCCAACCACGATACTGTCTGCTCTTTGAGTCATCCGCTGCTCCTCGTCGCACAGGCCCGTGTTACACGCGCGATCGAAATCGCTGTTGTGCATTCGAGTGTAGCCACCCGGCCCATAGGCGGCCAGTCGATTGCGCCCGGCCGGCCCGCGTCGGGCGCGGCGTCGTCAATCCCGGGCGATCAGCCAGTCAGCGATCTCGCCCCAGGTTTCGGTCAACGCGGTTTCGCTGGACACGATGCCGACATGACCGCCGCGGATGGTACGGCAGGTTACATCGTCGCTGGCCACGAATTTCGTCATCGCCTGACTGCAGGACGGCGTAACGATCGGATCGCCGCGGCCGCTTATATTGAGAATCGGCGCCTGCACGTTCGACAGATCAGCCGGCGGATCGGACATGGGCAGACGACCCTCGCCCAGCACGTTGTCGATCCACAGATAATCGATGAAGTCGGCCACTACGCCGCCCGGGTAAGCCACCATGTCGTCCAGAAACGCGGCGTTGGTCGCATGGTTGCTCACATACGCCTCGTCATGGAGATTCGCCGCCAGCCCGGCATAGCTGCGAACCGCTGCCATCGGGCTGGTGGCCTTGAACACCAGCGAATTGAGCACGCCGGGCGAGCGCAGCAGCGTCGGCGGTATGTGGTGGGCGGTCAGCCCGGTCTTGTCGTGCGTCCAGTGGCCGGCACGGGCGAGCGCCTTGTAGCGTTCACCGAGCACGCCGTTGTCGTGATAGTCCACGGGCGCGCCCACCAGCACCAGGTTGGCGATACCTTCTGGCGCGATCGCCGCATGGCACAGGCTGAACAGCCCGCCGAAGCTCCAGCCGTGCAGGTTCAGGCGCTCTACCCCGCTGTGTGCGCGCACGCGATCGAGGGCAGCCGGCAGGAGGCGATCGAAATAATCCGCCAGCTGCAGATCATCCTGGGCACGGCGGGGCCGGCCCCAGTCGACCAGATACAGCTCGAAGCCGCGGGCGCGCAGATACCGCACAAGGCTGCGCTCGGGAAACAGGTCGTAGATGAGCATGTTCACGGCGAGCGGCGGCACGATCACCAACGGCGTGCGCTGGGTCGTTTTCGCGACCTCGACGCGGCTGCCGTCGGCCAGCTCGATTTCGCTTTCCGCGAGCGGCGGGTAATAGCGCAGCGATACCAGGCCATCGTCATGGATGACGTCGAACGGGGTTTGGCCTGCCTGCACCAGCGCCTGCCGATCGAAAACGCGCTGGCGCAGATGCCGCAGGCGGGCGCGACTGCGGACGAGCTCGCGGCCGACACGGTCGCGGGTGGCGGATAGCAGGGACATGGAGGTAACGCCTCGATCTCGAAGGAGGCCGAAGTCTAGGCGATTCTGCTGCGCCGCAACAACTCGATAACGAAGCAGAAATCGGGTTTGAAACCCGGCTCGTCATACCAAACTTCAGCTTACATCTATAGACGGAGCCCGCCATGCAGTACCGCACCCTCGGCAACAGTGGCCTGAAAATCTCCAAGCTCACCCTCGGCACCATGACCTTCGGCGGCGAAGGCTTCATGTCCAAGCTGGGCAACACCGGCGTCGATGAAGCCCGCCGGCTCATCGACATGAGTATCGATCACGGCGTCAATCTGTTCGATACCGCCAATATGTATTCGGCCGGCGTCTCCGAGGAAATCCTCGGCAAGGCGCTGGGCAACAAGCGCAACGACGTACTCGTGACCACCAAGGTGCGCTTTCCCATGGGCGACGGGCCCAACGAAGGGGGCCTGTCGCGCCTGCATATTCGCGAACAGGTCGAAGCCAGCCTCAAGCGGCTGAATACCGAGCATATCGATCTCTACCAGCTGCATATGTGGGACGGCACCACGCCGCTGGAAGAGACGCTGCAGCTCATGGACACGCTCGTCGGCCACGGCAAGATCCGTTACTACGGTATCTCCAACTTCTCGGCCTGGCATGCGATGAAGGTGATGCAGGTTTGCGAACGCGAGGGCTTTACCAAGCCGATCAGCCAGCAGATTCACTACACGCCGCAGGCGCGTGAAGCCGAATACGAGCTCATGCCGATGGCCCACGATGCCGGCCTGGGCACCATGATCTGGAGCCCGCTGGCAGGCGGTCTGCTCTCGGGCAAGTATCGCCGCGACAAGGATGCACCCGAAGGCACGCGCTTTTCCGAAGGCTGGCAGGAACCGCCGATCCACGACGAAAAACGGCTGTTCGACCTGATCGAAACCCTGATCGAGGTCGGCGATGCCCACGGCGTGTCCGCTGCCCAGGTGGCACTGGCCTGGATCACCGAACGCCCCGGCGTCACCACGGCGGTGATCGGCGCCCGCAAGGCCCACCAGCTGGAAGACAACCTCGCCAGCGCACAGCTCGAACTGAGCGCCGACGAGCATGCAGCGATCGAACGCGTGAGCCGGCCGCAGCTGATCTACCCGTACTGGCACCAGGCCATGGCCGCCAGCGACCGCTTCGGCGCGGCCGACTGGGTGCTGCATGCCGATCACGCCGAGGATTATCAGAAGTGATAGTCGGTAGACTCGCCTGAGGATCGGCCGTGAATTACGGCCGACAGACTGCCCCGCGGCATGGAAACGTGCCGTGGGGTTTTTTGTTTCAGTCACCGTCTCGGAGCGGGATGCTCGCCGCACGTTCCCAATCGACGCTGAGTTCAAGCTGAGATGGGTTTTCCTCGCTGCGCCGCGGGAAAAACTCGAGCAATGGGTCAAGGCTTGAAGACTTAAAATCCGAACCGTTCGCTTGCGGAATCGACGTTGCGGGTTAATTTCGGCTTGGGGTTTCGCGCTGCTGCGCGAGTGACTTTCATTTGCTTGTCCAGGTAAGTCACCAAAGCAAAGGACACCCTGTCTTGCGTCGGCGCTACGCGCCGATACCCTCCCATCGCAGCCGGCAAGCGGGACGGCGCTGCGCCCAAGGGGCCCTAATACAGGCAAGCGTCGCTATCGCTCGCTCAAGGTCACGTCTTCTGTAGGTCAGCTTAGCGAAGCGTAAGCCGACAAGAACGCAGCCACAGCCCCAGCATCAAGTACATGGTTGTATGGACGCCGCGCTACGGGCTAGCTGCCTGTACTCGGGCCCCGTGTGGAGCGAACGAGAAGCGCAGGACCGAAGGGTGTCCGGCGCACTGCGCCGGTGCGCGTAGCATGTTAGAGGATCGCCAAAGCGATCCGAGTTCTGCGCGCATCCCTTCGGACCGAGCATCGCAGTGGTTCGGCGCGCAGCGCCGACGCGTAACCCGGGCGTCTTTTCCTTTGCTTCCTTTCGTTTGGACGAGCAAACGAAAGGGAGTCGCGCTGAAGCGCGAAACGAAAGGTTCGACGAACTTGTGAGCGCCGAAAGACGCGCGGCCCTATCCGTTCACATCTTCAATCAACTCGCGGCGAATTCTTGCTTGAGGTTTCGCATCGCTGTCCATGCGACCATACAACCCGTGATCGATCTACACTCCCATTCCACCCGCTCGGACGGTCGCCTGACACCGACCGAACTCGTCGCCCGTGCCGCCGAAGCCGGCGTCGAAACTCTGGCGCTGACCGACCACGACACCATCGACGGCCTGGCCGAAGCCCGCGTGGCCGCGCAGGCCCACGGTATCCATCTGATAAACGGCGTCGAAATTTCGGTGACCTGGCAAAAACGCACGCTGCATATCGTGGGCCTGGCCTTCGACGAAACCGACGCCGGTCTTGCCGGTGGTCTGGCCGCCCTTCAGCAGGTCCGGCGTGAACGGGCCGAACGCATCGCCGCCAAGATCGAGAAACAGGGCGTTGCGAACGCGCTCGATCGCGCCCGCGCGCTGGCCGGCGACGGTCAGATCACGCGCCCGCATTTCGCCAGACTGCTGATCGAAGACGGCATCTGCCGTGATAATGCCCAGGCGTTCAAACGCTATCTACGCCCCGGCCGCGACGCCCATGTATCCGTGGAATGGACCACGCTGATCCGTGCCGTGCAATGGATTCAGGGCGCTGGCGGAATTGCGGTACTGGCCCACCCGTTCGGCTATAACTTCTCGGGCGCATGGCGCCAGCGCGCGGTGACCGCCTTCGCCGCAGCCGGCGGCGACGGGCTGGAAATCTGTACCGGCACCACCGACCGTCAACAGGAAGTCACCGCCGCACGCGATGCCGACCAACACGGTCTGGCCGGCTCCGTTGGTTCCGATTTCCATGCGCCCGAACAGTTCTGGCTCGCGCTCGGCCGCCTGCGCGCGCTGCCGGGCGGCATGCACAGCGTCTGGGACGACCCGCGCTTCGATAACTGAACTCAGTACACGTCGCGCAGATAGCGATGCTCGGAGGCCAGCGTCTCCACATAGCGTTTGGCCTGGGCCTCGTTCATCTGGCCCTGCTCCATCACGATATCGTGCAGGGCCGTGTCCACGTCCTTGGCCATGCGCTCGGCATCGCCACAGATATAAATCACCGCGCCCGCTTCCAGCCAGGCCCAGAATTCGCGTGCCTGTTCGCGCATGCGGTTCTGCACGTACACCTTCTCCTTCTGATCGCGCGAAAAAGCCAGCGTCAGCCGGCTGATCAGCCCCTCGCTGCGCCATTTTTCCAGCTGATCCTTGTAGATATGGTCCTTGGCCGATTCCGGGTTGCCGAAGAACACCCAGTTTCTGCCGGCGTCACCGCGCGCCTCGCGTTCCTGAAGGAACGCCATGAACGGCGCGATGCCGGTGCCGGGGCCGATCATGATGGCCGGGTGATCCGGGTCCTTGTTCGCCCGGAATTCCGCAGTCGGCTGGATATACATCGGCACTTCGCCGTGGCGCGACAGGCGCTTGGCCAGAAAGGTCGATGCCACACCCTTGTAGCCGCGCCCATAGACGGCCGTTTTCACCACGGCGACGGTCGTATGGATCTCCTTGGGATACGGACGCGATGACGACGCAATGGAATACAGCCGCGGCTGGAGCGGGCCAAGCGCATCGATGAGATCCTGCAGCTTCGGCCGCGCGCTGGGATAGACGCGTACGATCTCGAGCAGCGTCTGGCCCTCTTCCACGCCGCGCTCGGCAAGCATGCGCAGGTCCTCGGCCTCGTCGGCGTCGGTGGCCGCCGCGGCGAGCACCGACACCGCGTCGTCGGTCGGCTTGGTGATATCGACGTCCTTGAGCAGGACCTGGCGCAGCAGCTTGTTTTCGCCGTCGTGCGATTTGACCTTTTCGCCGCCCGAGGCGTCGATATCCGCGAGAATCGCGTCCACCGTGCGCGGGTCGTTCTCGGGATAGATGCCCATGGAGTCGCCGGCCTCGTACTCGATGCCGGAGTCGCCAAGGTCGATCACCACATGGCGGGTATCCTTGCTCGAGCCCTCGGCATTGAGCGGCGTGCTCGACTTGAGCTTGGCCATGTAAGGGTTGTCGCGGGTGCCCAGCGGCGCTTTTTTCTTCGGCTTGGGTTGCGGTTTGGGCGTGTCCTCTTGTTCGGCCGCGCCGCCCTTGGCCGCTTCCTGTTCGGCCACCAGCTCCTTGAGTTTGCGTTCGGTTTCCTTCGCGCCCGGCACACAGCGGTTCAAGTCCTCGCCTTCGAAAGCGATGGCTTCTGCATAGGTCTTGCACAGATAGCCGCACTGCCCGCAGTCGAGCTGGGCCATGGCGGCCATGAGCTGGCGCTCGTGGGGCTTGCCTTCCGCCAGCTCCATGCGCTCTTCCATTTCCATGCCCGGATCGTGCCAGGGGAAGGATTCCTTGGCTTCGCCGCCGCCCTGCTCGGCGCCGCCGAGCGAGCCTTCCCAGCCGGCCAGCGCGGAGATCAGGCCGTTGAGCCATTCGCGCTGTTCGGCTTCGAAGGGTGCGTCTTCGGGAATCAAATCGACTTGTGTGGGCATGTGCTACCTCGTGCTCGTTCGGACTGCTACGTCCTTCTCAAACGACTTTTCGCCAACGACTGGTTTCGAAACGACAGAACCTCAGCCCGTACGCTGCCCGTCCTGAGCGGCTTCGGCCTCTTTGGGCGTGCGGTCGTAATCGTCTGTGGCGGCCTCGTCGCGTTCGGTTTTGACCTCTTCCGGCGTGTCGGCCTGTGCCTCGGCTTCGGAATAGGCTTTTTCCTCGGATTCGGCTTGCGCTGCTGCTGCTTTATCCGAACGCTCGGCCAAACGCTTGCGAAGATCATCAATCTCCTGGCGGCGCGCGAAGGCAACGAAGCGCTCGCCGTCGTGGCGTTCTTCCAGATACAGCCCCAGCAGGTTTTCCAGATAAGCGTTCAGGTGTACGACCGGAATCGAGGTCGCCAGCTCGCGGGCGATGCCTTCCTCGCTTTCATAGCCGCCACCGATATAGACATGAAAACCGTCGACCTGGTCGGCCTCTTCCGGATCGTCGGCCTCCGGGTCGGCCACGCGCGCACCGAGCAGGCCGATATCGCCGACATAATGCTGGGCACAGGAGTTCGGACAGCCGGTCATATGAATATTGAGCGGTTCGTCCAGATCGAGCGTGGCTTCGAGATGGTCGACCAGCTTGAGCGCGTTGCCCTTGGTTTCGGCATTGGCGAACTTGCAGCCGAAGCTGCCGGTACAGGCCACCATGCCGGTACGCGCGGGGCTGGCGTTGACGTGCAGGCCGAGCTTCTCGATACCGCCGACCAGCGCGTTCATGTCGGACTTGTCGACGTTGCCCAGCACCAGGTTCTGCCAGACCGTCGTGCGCATCTTGGAATCGGCATAGCGGTCGGCGAGATCGGCCAGGCCGTGCATCTGGGGAATGGTCAGCTTGCCGACCGGCAGCACGATGCCGACATATTGCTTGTCGTCGCCGTGATCGTGGATACCGATATGGCCGGCTTTTTCTACCGGATGCCGCGCTTCGCAGCGCGACAGCGGGTAGCGCCGCAGCGTGAACGGCAGCTGTTTCTGCACTTCGCGCATGAACTTGTCGAAGCCCCAGCGATCAAGCACGTACTTCAGGCGGGCCTTGTCGCGGCTGGTGCGATCGCCGTTGGCCAGAAACACGTGGAGCACGGCATGGGCCACGGCCACGCATTCCTCGGGCTTGAGCATGACGCCGGTATCGCGGGCAAAATCCTTGTGCCCGGTGATCCCGCCCAGACCCATCCGGAAATAGGGCCGGCGTGGGAGCGGGCCGTCGGCTTTCGGCAGCACGGCCGAAAAGCCGATGTCGTTGGTGCCCTCGAGCGCGCTGATACGGCCACCGCCGTCGAAGGCGATATTGAACTTGCGCGGCAGCCCGTAGAGCTCGCGATGGTTGAGAATGTGGTGGTGCATCTGCTTGCAGTACGGCGTGACATCGATCAGCTCGTCCGGGTCGATGCCGGCCAGCGGGCTGCCGGTGATGTTGCGGATGTTGTCGCCGCCCGAGCCCTGGACCACCAGGCCGACATCGGCGAGACCGGTGAGCACGTTGATCGGGTCCTTGGCGCCGATCTCGCGAATCTGCAGATTGGCGCGGGTGGTGACGTGGGTATAGCCGCCGCCGTAGGTTTCAGCCAGGTCCGCGACCGCGCGGAACTGGTGCGACGAGAAAATACCGCCCGGCATGCGCAGCCGGCACATATAGCTGTCCTGATTGGGCGCGACATAGAACATGCCGCGGCCCTTCATGAGGAACACGTCGTCGCCTTTCGGGTATTCCCCGGCGTTGGCCAGCGACACCATCTCGTTCCACATGTCGTTGGGGTTGAGATCGGCCTTGGCCTGTTCCTGGCTGGTCAGCTCGCCCCCCATCGCCTGCGCACGAATACGCGCCTGGGAATGGAAGTCATCCGGGCGCAGGCGTTTACCCGCGGTCAGCCCGGTCATACCCGGCACGCCCCGGGCAATATGCAGCCCGGCGGTCACGCCCTTGAGATAGCGCTGCTGTTCGTCGTCGAAACTTTGGTCGGTCATATCGAACTCCGGCTCTCGATCCGGCTTTGAGTCGTAAACGGAAGCGATCCGCACTGTGTGAATGGTGTTGTCGCGCCCAACGGCTGTGCTTGCCCTGCGTGCATCTGCGCTAACCGGCAAGCGTGCGTGTCGGTGCTATTCATCTGCCTGGGCCTCGGCGATGAGCGACGCGATTTCGGGCTTGCAGGACCCACAGTTGGTGCCGGCATCGAGTGCCTTGCCCACGGCCGCCACCGAGTCCAGGCCCTGCTCGTCGATCGCACGTAGGATCGTGTTGCGCCCGACGCCGAAGCAGGAACACACCTGCGGACCCGGATCGGCGCCCGGGTCGGCCGGGCGGCCGGCCAGCAGACCGATACGCTCGGCCTCGTCGACGGGTTCGCCGGTGAACAGCCCGGCCAGCCAGCTGCGCTCTGGCAGCGCCGCGGGTTCGGGGGCGACGAATACACAGGCATCGATATGGCCGGCGTCCATATGCGCGGCGCGATAGCGCCCGGCTGCCGGGTCGGCGGCTTCCAGCCAGTCGGTGGTGCGCCGGTCGATGCCGATCCAGCGACGGGCCTTGCCCGCCAGGTCCTCGGGCGCCTGCAGGCCGGCGATTTCGTAGCGATAGAAACGCTCGCCGGGTATCTTCACCCAGTAGTCGATATCGGACTCGCCGGCCAGCCGTAACGGTCGGCTGGCGAGGATGAAGCCATGCCAGGCCGCATCGAAGGGCGCGATCGCAGCCGGCGTGTGCTTGAACTCCGGCTCGCCGGAAATCGGGCAGACCGCCGGATTGGCGAGCGCGCCGACGCGTGCACGGGCAGCAAACTGATCGTTCCAGTGCATGGGCACGAACAGCGTGCCTTCGCGCTGCCCGTCGGTGACGATCACGCGCACATGCGCTTCGCCCAGCGCGGTCGATACGGTCGCGATGGCGCCGTCGATCACGCCGTAGCGTTCGGCATCGCTCGGATGCACTTCGACGAACGGCTCGGGGATATGGGCCGACAAACGCGCAGACTTGGCGGTCCGCGTCATCGTGTGCCAGTGATCGCGTATCCGCCCGGTATTGAGTGCCAACGGGTGTTGATCACTCACCGCGTTGGCCGGTCCGCGCGGCGTGACCGCCACCAGATGGGCCCTGCCGTCGCTCGTCGGGTAGACGCCGTCGACAAACAGACGCCGACTGTCTTGCGGTGCCGGCATGGCCCCGACCGCACGAAACGGTTTGTCGGCACGAACAGGCCAACGAAGCGGCTCGAGTCGGTCGTACGCCTGATCGGTGAGTTCAGCCAGCCCTTCGAGATTGAGCACACGCTCGCCGTCGTTCTCGAAGGCGGTGAGTGCGGCATGCTCGCGAAATATCGACGCGGCGCTGTCGAAGCCGAAACCTTCGCCAAAGCCCATCCGGCGGGCGACGTCGCAGATGATGTCCCAGTCGGCACGCGTATCGCCCGGCATCGGCAGGAACGAACGCTGGCGCGAGATGATGCGTTCGGAGTTGGTCACCGTGCCGCTTTTCTCGGCCCAGGCCGCGGCCGGCAGCAGCACATGGGCACGGTTGACCGTATCGGTATGGCGCATGCAGTCCGACACGGCCACGAATTCGCAGGCTTCGAGCGCGCGCCGGGCGCGATCGGCATGCGGCAGGCTCACCAGCGGGTTGGTCGCCATGATCCAGACCGCCTTGATCTCGCCGCGCTCGATCGCCTCGAACAGCTCGACGGCCTTGAGCCCCGGCTCGCTCGCGATCGCCGGCGAATTCCAGAAACGCTGCACCCGCTCTGCCGCATCGAAGCCCATATGCGCGGCCAGGGTGCTCGACAGTCCGCCCACCTCACGCCCACCCATGGCATTAGGCTGGCCGGTGATCGAGAACGGGCAGGCACCCGGCTTGCCGATACGGTCGGTCAGCAGATGGCAATTGAGAATGGCGTTGACCTTGTCGGTGCCCGCCGAGGATTGATTCACCCCCTGGGAAAACACCGTCACCGTGCGCTCGGTATTGGCGAACAGCTCGAAAAAGGCGGCGACGGCGTCACGAGCCAGGCCGCAGGCCTCGGCCACGGCGTCGATATCGCCGATCTTGCGCGCCTCGGCGACGGCGTCCTGCGTGCCGGGTAGATCGCTGGTCACACCGTGCTCGGCCAGATAGGCCAGCAGGCCGTTGAACAGATGCACGTCCGTACCCGGCGCCAGCGGCAGATGCAGATCGGCGCCTTCGGCGGTGGCCGTACGGCGCGGGTCTATCACGACGAGTTTCTTGTTCGCATCGTTTTCCTGTGCCGCGACGATGCGCTGATAAACCACCGGATGACACCAGGCCGTGTTCGAGCCGACCAGCACCACCAGATCGGCGAGCTCCAGATCCTCGTAGCAGCCCGGCACCACGTCCTCGCCGAAGGCCCGCTTGTGACCGGCCACCGCCGACGACATGCACAGGCGCGAGTTGGTATCGATATTCGCCGAGCCGATATAGCCCTTCATCAGCTTGTTGGCGACGTAGTAGTCCTCGGTCAGCAGCTGACCGGATACATAGAACGCCACCGCCTCGGGGCCGTGCTCGGCGATGATCTCGCCAAAGCGTGTGGCAACCTCGTCCAACGCCTCGTCCCAGCTGGCCCGGCGGCCGTCCACCATGGGATACAGCAGCCGATCACTCAGGCCTACGGTATCGGCCAGGGCCGTGCCCTTGGAGCACAGCCGGCCCTGATTGGAAGGATGCCTCTCGTCGCCGGCCACGCGCACGGCGTCGTTCTCGAGCACGGCGTTGACGCCGCAGCCGACGCCGCAGTAGGGACAGGTCGTGCGAGTGGTCGTCGTTTCCATCACGCCGCCTCCGCCTCGTTTGCAAGCTCAGGGGGCATATAGGCCTGGCCGAACAGCAGCAGATCGCGAACGTTGGATATGTCCACGCCTTCGCGCATGAGCTTGAAATACCAGCCGCCGTCGCGGGTATCGCCATAGAGCACCACGCCCACGATGCGGTCCTCGCGCAGCACGACGCGCTTGTACACGCCCCGGCGGACGTCCGAGAACACCAGCGCTTCGCTCCCCTCACCGTCGGAAAAATCGCCGGCCGAATAAACGTCGATGCCGGTGACCTTGAGCTGGGTCGCGGTGACCGAGCCTTCATAATGGGTATGGCCCCGATGGGCCAGATGATTGGCACAGACCTCGGCCTGGTCCCACAACGGCGCCACCAGGCCATACACGGCGTGGCGATGCTCGACGCATTCGCCCACGGCATAAATGCGCGGATCATAGGTTTGCATGGTGTCGTTGACGACCACGCCCTTTTCACAGTGCAGGCCGGCCTTGTCGGCCAGTTCCACGTTGGGCCGGATGCCCACTGCCATGACCACGAGATCGGCCTTGATCTCGGAGTCGTCGGCGTCGTCGAAACGCAGGCCGATCACCCGGTCTTCGTCATCGCCGAGGATGGCCGCGGTCTTCGCGCCCATACGAAACGACAGCCCGCGCTGGGCCAGGGAATGCTGCAGCAGATCGGCGGCGATCGGGTCGAGCTGGCGTTCCATGAGCGTTTCCATCAGATGCACGATGGTTACCTCCATGCCCCGCTTGTGCAGGCCATAGGCCGCTTCCAGGCCGAGCAGGCCACCGCCGATGACTACCGCCTTGCCGCCGTTCTTGCTGGCTTCGACCATGCGCTCGACGTCGCCGATAGCACGGAAGCTGATCACGCCGTCGAGCGTATGCCCCGGCACCGGCAGCATGAACGGCGTGGAACCCGTAGCCAGCAGCAGCCGGTCGTAGCCGGTTTCGCGTCCCGATTCGGAAATGACCATGCGCCGGCGCCGATCAATAGCCGTAACCGCTTCACCCGTATGCAGCACGATGTCGTTGTCGACATACCAGCTGCGGTCGTGGGTTTCGATTTCGGCAAAATCCTTGTCCCCGGCCAGCACCGGCGAGAGCATGATGCGGTTATAGCTTGGATGCGGCTCGGCGCCGAACACGGTGATGTTGTAGCGCTCCGGCGCGGCTTCCAGCAGCTCCTCGATCACGCGCACACCGGCCATGCCGTTGCCGATGACCACCAGATCGAGTTTGGGCTGAGTCGTATTGTCGCTCACGAAACTGCTCCTACGCCGGTTCCGGCGAATCGCTGCCACGGGCCTTGATCGGGTCATCGCCGGCCGAGGCGGTATCGAAGGCGGCTTTTTCTTCGGCCAGCACCTCGGCCGAGAAACGCACGAAAAACGCGAAGAACGAACACACCAACACGGCACAGCCGAGAATCAGCAACCCCTGCCCGTAAGACAGCGATTCGCTCTTGAACAGAAAACCGGCCAGCACCGCGCCGGCGTTCCCGCCCGCCCCGACGATGCCGTTCACCCCGCCCAGCGCTTTCTTGTTCATGAACGGCACAAGGCCGAAGGTCGCGCCTTCCGACATCTGCACGAACAGGCTGAACACGATCATGGTCGCGATGGCGGCAGGCAGCACTTCCATCTGCGAAAACGCGATCAGGGCAATGCCTTCGATGAACATGGCCGCGAACAGGAAACGCACGCGCCCGTTCAAGCCCATATAGCGCGCGGACAGATCCGAGAAAAAGCCGCCCATGGTGCGTGCAAAGATATTCATCAGACCGAACAGGCCGGCGATCAGCCCGGCGGTCTTGAGATCGACCTCGAAGTTGTCGAAGAAATAGATCGCGGCGACGTTGTTGATGGTCAGCTCAACGCCAAAGCAGCCGGCATAGACCACGAACAAGGCCCAGACACGATAGTCCTTGGCGGCATTGCGAAAGCTCGACCAGCCGCTGTTTTCGTTCTTGGCCTCGGGAATCTTGCCGGCAGCCCGCAGATCGGCATAGTTGCCATCCGGGGCGTCCTGGGTGAACTTCCAGTAGGCAATGCCCAGCAAGAACAGAATGATGCCCGGCACGACCATGGCCAGGCGCCAGCCCAGCGTCTCGCTGATGCCCAGCGAAACGATGGCGGCAAAGATCAGCGGCATGACGATCTGGGTGGTGCCGCCGCCGAGATTGCCCCAGCCGGCCGTGGTGGCATTTGCCGTGCCCACGATATTGGGCGCGAACATCACCGACGTGTGGTACTGGGTGATCACGAACGCCGCGCCGATGGCACCGATACACAGGCGCGCAAGCAGAAAGGTCTCGAAGCTGTTGGCAAAACCGATACACATCACCGGTATCGAACCGAGAATGAGCAGCGACGAGTAGGTCTTGCGCGGGCCGAACTTGTCGCACAGCGGGCCGATGAGCAGCCGCACCAGCACGGTGATCGCAACCGAGGCGATGATGGTCGAGCCGACCTGCGACTTGTCGAGGCTCAAATCCTCCCGCACCACGGCCATGAGCGGCGCGATGCCGAACCAGCCGAAAAAGCACAGATGAAAGGCCAGCCAGCTCATATGGAAGGCACGCATCTGTACCGATTTGAAATCGAACAGGCGAATGCGGGTCGCTTTATTGGCAAGTTCCATGGTTCAGGCGCTCCTGCAGATAAATTCGGTAACCAGAGACAATGATTCGGGCCCGCGCATCAGCACGTGACGGTGCCGCCACGGGCGCCCACCACCGGCGCATCGAGCATGGCGTTGACCGTTTCGAGGCGGCGATAGAGCGCCGGGCCGAGCCGTGCGCGATCCGGCGCGAGATAGGCCATGACGTTGCTCGGGTCGAAGATGGCGCCGTCGAGGAAACGATCGGCCGCCATGGCGATTGATCGGCCGTCGACCGCCGCCAGCGACCACGGTCCGTCGTGGACGCCCTCGGTCTTGTGATCGGCGCCCGGGCAGGCCACGCCGAGCGGCTCGACCGCGGCGCGATAGATATCCGGGCGATAAACATGGTCGGCGGTCGCGGCGATATCGATCGCCTCGCCGATCTGGCCCCAGCGCAGCATCTGGGCGATGAACCACATCGCATGCGAGCGCCAGGCGAAGGTGGCCGCATGACGATGAAAGACGTTGAAGTAAGGCGCCGGCCGCGGGGCCGCACCGGGCTGGTAGCAAAAGCGCCCACACAGCGTGCGCCGTACGACCTCGGCCGGCGCATCCACGTAGCGGGGCGCGGCAATCGTATCGGCCGCGAACTCGCGGTTTTCCTGGCTATCGAGCCAGGCGGCGGTTCGAACGATCGCCCGCACCAGCGCCCGGTGAGTGCGCGGATAAGCCTCGGCCCATTCGCGGGTCACCCCCAGCACTTTCTCGGGGGCGTTGTTCCATATTTCGTAGCCGGTGATCAGCGCCCGGCCCAGCCCGGCGCGCACCGCCATCTGGTTCCACGGCTCGCCGACGCAATAACCTGCCAGACGCCCTGCCTCCAGGTTGGCCACCATGCGCGCCGGCGGCACGACCACCAGCCGCACATCGCGATCGGGGTCGATACCGGCCGCGGCGAGCCAGTAGCGCAGCTGATAGTTGTGGGCCGAGGTCGGATGCACCATGCCGAAGGTCAGCGGCGCAAGACCGGCTTCGCGATCGGCTTCGATAACCTTGCGTAGCGCCTGGGCGCTGCAGGGGCGCGCGGCAGCCGCCTGCGGGTCGAGTTCGACCATACGCTCGTAGAGCGCTTTGGATACGGTGATGGCGTTGCCGTTGAGGCCCAGCGATACCGCCGTGACCATTGCATGCGGTGCCGCGCCCACGCCCAGGGTGGACGCAATCGGCATGCCGGCCAGCATCTGGGCGCCGTCGAGCAGCCCGAGCGCGACCTTGTCGCGAATCGCCGCCCAGGAAGATTCGCGCGAAAGCGTCACATCCAGACCTTCGGCAGCGAAAAAACCGGCCGCGCGTGCCATGACCAGCGGCGCACAGTCGTTGAGGGCGATGAACCCCAGTTTCAGACGCGGACGCTCCACGGCCGGGTCGACCGCATGGGGCCTGCGTCCAAACGTTGCTTCGTGCCAGGTCGTCATCGCATCGCTTCCTGTGTTGCTACCGCGCCAGGGCGGGTTCCGTCCACAAAAAAAGCCCGGCCGCCCACCGGTGTGATTCACCAGGGGCGTTGCCGGACTTCGTTGTCCTGATCGGGTTGTGTCGTGCGCCGCCCCGCCGTCGGCCTGTGGCCGTCACGATCGGCGAGTTGATCGCACTCGGTTATTGTTTAGCCAGAACCGTGCCAGCCCTCCATCCGACGATGAATATTTCGGCCAAACATGCACTTACGCGCGATCGACTCTCCTCACGGCAGCGCGGGCGCGCGCTCGACGCCATTGCTGCGTCGCTGCAGTGCAGCATTGCACTTAATTCGTGCAGGTCGCTATTCATTGGCCGCAAGAACCATGAGCTGACGCGCGATTTCCGGCAGCGGCAGGCCACGGTCCATCGCCGTCTTGCGAAGCCGCGTGTACGCCTGTTTTTCGCTGATCGCACTGCGTTCCATGAGCAGGCACTTGGCCCGATTGATCGCCTGCCGATCGGCGAGCGTTTCCCGCGTTTCGGCCAGTTCGCGCTTGAGCGACTCCATCTGCTGGTACTGGCGCATCGCCACATCCACGAGCGAACGCACCAGCGCGGGGGAGAGCCCTTCCATCACGTACGCGCTGATGCCGGCCTCGGAGGCCTGGGCCATCAGCTGGCGGTCGTCTTTCGAAGACAACATCAACAAGGGTTTGGGATAGCGCTCCCCGAGGATCGCCAGGTCTTCGAGCACGTCGCGCGACGGCGAGTCGGCACCCACCACGATGGCATCCGGCGCAAGTCGATCGACGGCGCCATACAGGTCCACGTCCTCGTCGAGCACATCGACGACCTCGAACCCGGCCTGCTCGATCACGGCCCGAAGCGCCGCCAACCGGGCGGAATGACGATCTACGAGCAACACACGCATGTCCGTGCCTCATGGAAGATCTACATCCTCAGTGGAGCAACAAACGTGCCATGGGCCGAGCGCGAATCGCATCGGTTACATCGGCCCGCCGACGACAACGCATTGCTGTGGCGGCGGGATACTAGCGCAACGGCAATGGGCTTCGCCAACAAACGTAATAAGCTCGGCAAGCGACCGGGGCGGCCGCTGATCGGCAAACGCGCAGTCCGACCCGCGCGATCAGAACGGCTCAAGCGTGCTTCGGCTGGCGCCCCCCGCTTCGGAGCCCGTGGCGCTGCGCGCCCCGGTTCTCGCGAGCGGTGCTCGCTCGTCGAACCGAGGGGGTCGAACCAGGGCCTCTCCCCCAGCCAGCACCCAAAAAAAAGCCCGCCATAAGGCGGGCTTTGGGTGCAGTCATACGGTATGTCCGGGGGACTTCGTTCAAGTTGGCAGCCTCTCAACCTTAGGATTATTCGCGTGCTGGCGCACGCTCACCCCTTCGGGGGCCCGTGGCGCTGCGCGCCCCGGTTCTCGCGAGCGGTGCTCGCTCGTCGAACCGAGGGGGTCGAACCAGGGCCTCTCCCCCAGCCAGCACCCAAAAAAAAGCCCGCCATAAGGCGGGCTTTGGGTGCTGGCTGGGGGAGAGGGATTCGAACCCCCGTTGGCGGAGTCAGAGTCCGCAGTCCTACCACTAGACGATCCCCCATCAACCATTTTCAAATGACCGCCGGGATAGGCAGCGACCACCTGATGCCAAACGCGTTTAGCGCTTGGAGTACTGCGGCGACTTACGCGCCTTGTGCAGACCGATCTTCTTACGTTCGACCTTACGTGCGTCGCGGGTCATGTAGCCTGCGGCACGCAGCGGCGCACGCATCATTTCATCATACTGAACCAGCGCACGGGACAGACCATGACGAATCGCGCCGGCCTGACCGTTGGGGCCGCCACCGGCGACGGTCACGTTGATGTCGAAACGATCGCTTGAATCGGTCGCTTCCAGCGCCTGGCGCACGATCATGCGCGAAGTCGGACGGCCGAAGTATTCGTCCAGCGACTTCTTGTTGACCGTGATCTGGCCACTACCCGGCTTGATGAAAACGCGGGCGGTCGCGGTCTTGCGACGGCCGGTACCGTAGGCTTGTTCGGTTGCCATTGACTAAATCTCCAGCGTCTGCGGCTGCTGTGCGGTATGCGGATGCTCGGCGCCCGGATAGACGCGCAGCTTGCGGGCCATCTGACGGCCCAGCGGATTCTTCGGCAGCATGCCCTTGACGGCGTGCTCGATGACGCGCTCCGGGTGTGCGGCCAGCTGGTCTTCGAGCGTGATCGACTTCAGGTTGCCGACATA
Organism: uncultured Salinisphaera sp.; assembly: GCF_964012375.1. Lineage (NCBI taxonomy): Bacteria > Pseudomonadati > Pseudomonadota > Gammaproteobacteria > Salinisphaerales > Salinisphaeraceae > Salinisphaera > uncultured Salinisphaera sp. The sequence goes on along the minus strand of NZ_CAXGSH010000022.1, from coordinate 23,968 downwards.
ACCGGTAAACCGGTAGTAGATCTTCTGCTGCGGCTTCTTGCCGGTGACCTTAATCTTGGACGCGTTCACGACCACGATATGATCGCCCACATCCATATGCGGGGTGTATTCCGGCTTGTGCTTGCCGCGCAGGCGCGTGGCGACTTCCGAAGCCAGACGACCGAGCGTCTTGCCGTCGGCATCGACGACATACCAGTCACCGGGGACTTCGTCTTTCTTTGCAGAAAACGTCTTCATTGCACTGTATCCTGAACCAACGCGATTAGGCAGCCGGGCGGCTGCGAAAGCGCGCAATTCTATCGGGGGTACACGGGTTTTGCAACGCCCGTTGCGGGCTATTTGCGACGACGCTCAGGGACGCGCTGCCAGTATGGCGTCAAGATCGCTGCGCTGGCTGCGTGGTCGGCGTTTCGGATAACCATACCACAGCAGGCCCACGCAGTATTCGCGCGCGCTGTCGATGTCCATAATCCGCGCGAGATCCGGATGGCGCGTGGCTTCGCCGCTGATCCACTTGCTGCCCAGCCCCGCGCTGTGCAGGTACAGCGACATGTTCTGTATCGCGCAGGCGCAGGCTGCATAGTCTTCCTGCGCGACAATCGGGTCGTCATCGATCACACAGGTGATCGCGAGCCAACCCGGCACCGCCTGCCAGCGCTCGCGCTTGGCCGCCGCCACTTCGTCGCCCTTGCGCTCGGCCACCAGGCGCGTGTTGAGATCGACGATCGCGCTCTGGGTATCGGGCCCGAGGGTATAGAACCGCCAGGGCTGGGTCAGATGATGGTTGGGCGCCCACCGCGCAAGTTCGACCGCCTCGCGAATGATCGCGGGGTCGGGCATCTCGTCGGTGAACTGATCCACGGTACGCCGGCCGCGGATGAAGTCGGCTGCATCCGCAGGCGTTATGGGGCTGGCCTTGAGAATACTGCGATCGGTCATTTGGGATGCTTTGTAGGCGAAGCGATGCCGGCCACTCTAATCGGCAAGTTTTTCATTCGCAGTGGCAACGCGAAGAAGAATCAGGTTGGACAGCTCTTCGTGCATCGCGGTCAGCAATTCCCGCTGCTCCTGCTCGGCCGCGAGGCGTTCGGTGTTGTCGAAGCTGTAGCTGCGGCTCACCGACAGCTTTTCGTTTTGCAGCTGAGTGGCATCGTTGACCGTGTAATCGAATACGACGGTGGTGGTGAGTTCGTATTCGGCCACCTGGCCATCGACGGGGCTGACCGAAATGATGCGCTGGCGGTTTTCGATGTCACGAATCGCAAGCCTGGCCGGCGCCCCGCTGTCGCCCAGCACATGCCGTTCGCGCAGTCGCTGACGCAGCGTTTCCACCAGCGGCGGATCGCCGACCTGGTAATCGTCGCTGTAGCTGACGTACATGCGATCGACGCCCTCCGGCAGCGGCGAGGCGCCCATCAGATGAAAACCGCAGCCGGCCAGGGACAGCGTGACGACCAGAATCGCCGCCAGGCTGCCAAGGCGGTGGCGGATAGATGAACGCGCGCCGGCACGTCGCGCGGGCAAACCAGCAGATATCGATTTCATGAGGCGATCTATACCACGAGATTGACGAGTTTGCCCGGCACGACGATGGTCTTCTTGATCGGCGCGCCGTCGATGAAACGCAGTACGTTGGCTTCGGACTGGGCCATTTCGGCCACCGTATCGCGATCGGCGTCCGCCGGCACGTCGATCTTGGCGCGTACCTTGCCGTTGACCTGGACCACCAGGGTGAGCGTATCGCGGGAAAGCGCTGAGTCGTCGGCCTGCGGCCAGGCCACGTCGAGCAGCAGATCGTCATGGCCCAGCTCGCGCCACAGCGCATCGCAGACGTGCGGGATGATCGGCGCGAGCATCTTGACCACTGCTTCCAGCGCTTCCTGGCGTACTGCCTGGCTATCGGCCTGCGCGCCGTCGAGTTTGCCGAGCGCGTTGCAGAGCTCCATGACCGCAGCGATCGCCGTGTTGAAGGTCGTACGCCGACCGATGTCGTCGCCCACCTTGGCAATCGTTTCGTGCAGCTTGCGCCGCAGCTCGCCGGCCTCGCCGTCGGCGCTCGTGGCCGGGGCCACGATGCCGGCTTCGACATGGTCGGCCACCAGACGCCAGAGCCGTTTGATGAAGCGGTTGGCCCCTTCCACGCCGGCATCCGACCATTCCAGCGACTGGTCCGGCGGCGCGGCAAACATGGAAAACAGGCGCACCGTATCCGCGCCGTAGCTTTCGATAAGCGCCTGCGGATCGACCGTATTGCCCTTGGACTTGGACATCTTCGCCCCGTCCTTGAGCACCATGCCCTGGGTCAACAGCCGCTTGAACGGCTCACCGGCGTCGGTGAGCCCCTCGTCGCGCATCACCTTCTGGAAGAAACGGGCATACAGCAGATGCAAGATCGCGTGCTCGATACCGCCGATGTACTGATCGACCGGCAGCCAGTAGTTGGCCCGGTCGTCGAGCATGGAATCCGCGTCCGGGCAGGCAAAACGCGCGAAATACCAGGACGACTCCATGAAGGTGTCGAAGGTGTCGGTTTCGCGCCGGGCGGCCTTGCCGCACTGTGGGCAATCGACGTTCACGAACTCGGGCATGTCCGGCAACGGCGAGCCCGCGCCTTCGGGGGTGACGTCCTCGGGCAACACCACCGGCAGATCCTGTTCCGGCACCGGCACGGCGCCGCAATCGTCGCAGTGGATGATCGGGATCGGCGCGCCCCAGTAGCGCTGGCGGCTCAGACCCCAGTCGCGCAGGCGGTACTGGGTCTTGCGACGGGCGATACCCCGGGCCTCCAGCCGGTCGGCAATATCGTTGAAGGCGCTGTCGAAGTCCTTGCCGTCGTCCTCGCCGGAATTGATGAGCACGCCTTTTTCGGTGCTTGCGGCTGCGCTGATGTCGGGGGCACTGCCGTCGGCGCGCGCGACCACGGGCACGATCGGCAGGTCGTAGGCGGTGGCGAACTCCCAGTCGCGCTGGTCGTGCGCAGGCACGCTCATCACCGCGCCGGTGCCATAGCCCATCAGCACGAAATTGGCGGCAAAGATCGGCATCCGCTCGCCGGTGAGCGGATGCGTCGCTTCGCTGGGCAGGCGATACCCTTTCTTGTCGCGTGTTTCCAGGCTGGCCTCGGCGGTGCCGGCCTTGCGACAGTCTTCACAGAAGGCGGCCAGTTCGGCGTCGTGCGCGGCGGCGGCCGCAACCAGCGGGTGATCGGCGGCGACGGCCATGTAGGTCGCGCCGTGCAGCGTATCCGGTCGCGTGGTGTAGACGGTCAGCGGCTCGTCGTGGCCGACCACTTCGAAATCGATTTCCAGACCGGTAGACCGCCCGATCCAGTTCGCCTGCATGGTCTTGACCGCTTCCGGCCAGCCGTCCAGCGCGTCGAGATCGTCCAGCAGTTCGTCGGCATAGTCGGTGATTCGCGCAAACCACTGCGGGATGGCGCGCTGCTCGACGATCGCGCCCGAACGCCAGCCGCGGCCATCCACCACCTGTTCGTTGGCGAGCACGGTCTGATCGACGGGATCCCAGTTGACGATCGATTCCTTGCGATACACCAGCCCTTTTTCGAACAGCTTGGTGAACAGCCACTGTTCCCAGCGGTAATAGCTCGGGTCGCAGGTGGCGATTTCGCGCGACCAGTCGTAGGCAAAACCCAGCTGCGCGAGCTGTTCGCGCATTGCAGCGATGTTTTCGCGGGTCCATTTCGCCGGCGGCACACCGTTCTTGATCGCCGCGTTTTCGGCCGGCAGGCCGAAGGCGTCCCAGCCCATGGGCTGGAGCACGTTCTTGCCGCACATGCGTTGATAGCGGGAGATGACGTCGCCGATGGTGTAGTTGCGCACATGCCCCATATGCAGCTTGCCGCTGGGGTAAGGGAACATCGACAGGCAATAGAACTTCTCGCGCTCGTCGCGCTTGACTTCGAAGGCGCGGGCGTCACGCCAGCGGGCCTGTACATCGGTCTCGATCGCATCGAAACGGTAGGTGGAATCCATCGGCGGCTATCGATCGAAAAGCAAAAAACGGCCGCCTAGTGTACTCGATACGCTCGCGACCCTTCACCGCCCGGTACCGGCAGCCGCACGCCGGCCCAACCTCTGAGCCTGCGCCCGCCCCTCTGGCATGGCAGACGTACAGGCACAGCCTCGCACCATTGAAGAACCGCCCGCTTGAAATTGAATTTCGTTGCGTCAAATATAAATGCGAATCATTTGCATTTATAAACCGAATGCCTATCCTCCCTCGCAACTTCACGGGGGGACACCATGTACAGACTCTTGATTCTGCCGACCTTGTTGGGCGCGACATCCGCCGTCCATGCCGAACCGCCGCCAGTGGCCGCCAGCGGTGACGTAACGCGACAAGATGAAGCGCGCGGTGAAACCGCGGCCGCCGACCAGAAAAGCCTCAACGACGCCCTGTCTTTCGAGCTGCCGGCGCTCAACGAGATCCTGGTCGCAGCCGACCCGCTGGATGCCCAGATCCAGAAGCTGCCGGCCGCCTACATCCGCGGTTCGGCACGCTCGGATCTGGCCGAAGCGCTGTCGGTCATTCCCTCCGTACGGGTGGCAGAAGGGGCGAGTTCGAGCCGCCAGCAAGGCGATATCAAGCCCGCAGAGTTCTCGATTCGCGGGGCTTCGCCCTACCAGAACCGCTTCGTACTGGACGGCGCGGCGGTAGACAACCTCATCGACCCCGCCCAGAGCCAGCGGGCCGACAACTACGCGCGCGTGGCCGGCCATTCCCAAGGCCAGTTCATCGACACCCGTTTCTTACAGAACATCGAGGTCAGCGATACCAATATTTCGGCCCGGGAAGGCGGCTTCACGGGGGGCGTGGTCAAGGCCGAAACACGTGCCTATGCAGGCCGAAACGAAGCCCATGTGTCGTATCGGGGCACCAGCGACAGCCTGACCCACCTGCATATCGATAAAACCCAGGAACGCGAGTTCGAAAGCGCGGCGGCCCAGATGCCCAACGGCGTGCCCGGCGAGTTCCAGCCCGATTTTCGCAAGAGCGAATTCAGCCTGGACGGCGCCACCCGCCTGGGCGATATCGGCCTGTTCGCCGGCTATAGCGAAAAGCGCTCGACCATTAGCCAAAAACAGCTGCTCACGATGGATCTGGACAATTTTCTGGAGACCGGCCAGCTCTACACGCCCAGCCAGAGCCGCGAACTGGACAGTAAGTCACGCTATGGCGTTGTGCGCATGGACCTGCTCGACCGCGACTACGAGCTCAACGCCTCGCTGTCGTATACGAACTTCGATGAAGACAGCTTCCTGATCAACTATCTCGATTCCGATTTCGTCGGCGGCCACGAGGGCATCAATCTAAGCGTCAACTATGCAAACCACATCGGTGCTACGCATGTCGACGCCAACGTCAACGCGGGGCTCACCACCGATGAGCATCAATACGACAGCCATACGCTGACCAACTTCAAGAGCACGTCGCTATTCGACGGCAGCATCATCGGCGGCCTGGGCGACCTCCAGAACCGACAACGCAAGCTGGGCGGTTCCGTTACGTTCACCACGCCGATCAGCGCTATCTGGACGACCGATTACGGCGCAGAAATAGCCTATCTCGACTACGAACAGCATCGGGGCCAGGACTTCGTGGCCGAAGACTATCGCCTCGATTACAGCCAGACGCCGCTGCCCGACCCGATCGGCCCTGGCTCTTATGCGCCGTCGGATCAATACCTGAGCCGCGTGGCGACCTATCGCGCCGGCGATATCGCGTTCTCCAACACCAATGGCGCCGTGTTCGGCGAGATCGCGGCCGACGGCCACCGGTTTTTCGGTAGCGCCGGGCTACGGGTCGAACGCGACGGCCTGCTGGAAAACACCAACGCCGCGCCGCGAGTGAAGGCCGGTGTCTATCTCGACAACAGCCAGAACATGCGCCTGATCGCCGGCGCCAACCGCTATTACGGCAAGTCGTTCCTTTCCTACAAGCTGCGCGCCGAGGAACGACGGCTGGTCGAGGTACGCGAGCGCGTCAACCCGAACGATCCGCTCACCGCGGTCGAGGATCGAAGCGAATACGACTACCGCGATCTCGACACACCCTACGACGACGAATACTCGATCGGCATCGCCGGCACGCTCTGGCGCGGCGATATCGGCCTGACCTATGTGCGCCGCCAGGGCAAGGATCAGATCCGCACCAACTACGATGGCGGTAGCGAGTTGTACAACTACGACAACTCCGGGCGCAGCAGCACGGATCAGGTCGATCTCTACTGGCGCTCGCGGCCGTTTGCCTGGGTGGGCGCCAACTGGGGCGTCAATCTCGGGGTGTCGTGGATGGACAAGGAAACCGATGCCAGCTACGGCGACGATGAGAAGGGCTATAACGGTACGGTCGCCGACGAGGATGTGATCTTCGAAGGTCGTCGGGTGCGTCGCTCGGAACTGCCGGCACGCGATTTCGCCACCCCGGTCAGCGCCCAGGTTGACATCATCACCTCGGCTTTCAACGACCGCCTGCAGGTGCGTAACGCGCTGAGCTACACCGACGGGTACCGCTACCTGCTGCGCGACGGCAAGGACCCGGCCACGGGGCTGCAGCGCTACGACATCGAAAAACAGGACAATACCCTGCGCTGGGATCTGAGCACGCGGCTGCGGTTGTTGCCCGGCGATCACTCGCCCTATGTCGGCGTTGACGTGCTCAACGTTACCGACAGCCGCAATATCGTAAGCAACCAGGCAGGGGTCCAGCTGTTCGGCGTTGGCCGCCAGTACTGGCTGGAAGTCGGCTATGACTTCTGACTCGCCTTCCCGCGCCCATTGGCGCGGCCGCTCAGCGGGCTATGGCCCGACGCTCGGGCGAGCAGCGGCGCGGCCGTATCTGTTGTCTCTGGCGTGGCGCCGGTACGCCACGGCCGTCGCCGCGCTTCGAACGCCGCCCGATCCGTGGGGCAAGTGAATCCCGGCGGCGTCATCGCGCGGATCGGTTCACGGCTGGCGCGACGCGAATCGATCGTCTTCGTTGCCATCGCTGCAGCGACCGCTGCGTTCATCGCGCTTGTCTATGCGTTCGCCCCGGCCATCGAACGCGCACGACTGGTCGAGCGTTACCGCGGCCCGCAGTCGCAGTGGCCGGCACTGGAAACGCGCGCCGACCTGGATATAGAAGCGCTCGCGCCCCTGCCCGGGCGACCGGAGTTTCCAGCCGACAATCCCTTCAGCGAAGCAAAGGCCGCTCTGGGCAAACGGCTGTTCTTCGATCCGCGCCTGTCCGGTTCGAATCAGATCGCCTGTGCCTCCTGTCACGAGCCCAGCCTCGGCTGGGCAGACGGTCGCCACAAGGCCGTCGGTCACGATCGCCAGGTCGGGAATCTGAATACCCCCACGGTACTCAACGCCGGATTCAAGGATCGTATGTTCTGGGACGGCCGCGCCGCGGACCTGGAAACCCAGGTCGTCGCCAGCTGGTCGAACCCGATTGAAATGGCGGGCGTACCCGAACACCGGGCACGCCAGCTGGGCGAAGTGGCCGGCTACGCGCCGCTGTTCGCCGATGCCTACGGCGACCCGTCGGTCACGGTGGCACGCATAGCCCAGGCGATCGCAACGTTCATGCGTACCCTGAATACGCCGAATACCCGCTTCGATCGTTTCATGCGCGGCGAGCGCGATATCTTCACGGCCGCGGAAATTCGCGGGCTCGACCTGTTTCGCGGCCGGGCAAACTGTGTTCGCTGCCATCACGGCGCCCTGCTCTCGGACGGCGATTTTCATCACCTGGGCACATCGGTGCACGGCGTGGGCGATTATCTGGGCCGCTACCGTGAAACCGGCGCGCCGGAGGATGTCGGCGCGTTTGCCACGCCGGGGCTGCGCAATATTGCACGCACGGCGCCGTATATGCACAACGGCTTCGGCGACGGGATCGATATCGAATCACTGCTTGCGCTTTACAACATGGGGTGGTGGCAGAACGCGCCGCCGACCGAGAAAGTCAGCGATGTGCCGCTGGCACGACTTTCACCGCTGATCGAACCGCTCGGGCTTACCCCGGCCGAACTCGACGATCTGGCGGCATTTCTGCGAACGCTGGACGGCCATTCGCTCTACATGCCGCAACCCGACCTACCGTGACGCGCCGGCCTTGCTACGACGACGCGTGAGCAGCACGCTGCCCAGCAATGACAACAGCGTGACCGCTGCACTCGCCCACCACAATGGCCAATCGCCAATACGCATATAGGGCGTTTCGCCGCTGCGCGGCTGCACCTGCGATTCGATGTTGGCGATTTCGAACTCGGGCGTGGCCTCACGCACGCGCCCGTCATAGTCGATGATTGCCGAAATGCCGGTATTGGCCGCGCGCAGCATGGGCCGTCCCGCTTCCAGCGCGCGCATGCGCGCGATTTCCAGATGCTGGGCGGCCGCCGTGGTGCCGGCAAACCAGGCATCGTTGGTGACGTTCACCAGCATGCCGGCCTGCGGCAGCGCCTTGGCGATTTCGTAGCCAAAGGCATCCTCGAAACAGATCGACAGGCCAAGCTTGACCCCGTCGACCTCGATCAGCGCCTGGTCCTCGGCGCCAAAACCGAAATCGCTGTAGCGCATGTTCACGCCGTCGAGCAGCGTCTTGACGAACTCGGGGACCGGAAAATACTCGCCGAAGGGCACCAGATGGCGCTTGTAATAACGTCCCTCGCCCGCGCCGAGCGCCAGCACGGCATTGTAGTAGGGCGCGTTGTTGCTTTCGTGTACCAGCGTGCCGGCAAGAACGGTCTGGTTACGCCCCGCGGCCAGGGCGGCAATCTCGTCGAAGTAGGACGAAATCTGATGGGCCGGCGCCGGGATGGCCACTTCCGGCCAGACCACCAGGTCGGCATCCGAGGCTTCGGTCATGGAGCGATAGCGCTCGAGGGTGGTGCGGAACACGTCGCGATCCCATTTGATCGCCTGCGCGAAATTGCCCTGGACGATATCCACGCTCACCGGCTCGCCGCTGGGCCGGGTCCATGCCGTGGTCGGCGGCGTATACCAAAGCCCCAGCGGGGCGAGCGCGATCAGTACCACCGCCAGCGCCCGTGCCGGTATGGAACCGGCGAACAACAGCGCCACCGTGCCGGCGCTGGCCATCATCAGCAGGCCGAGAAAATACACGCCGCCGATCGGGGCCAGCGCGGTCACCGGCGCGTCGATCAGCGAGTAGCCCAGTGAGAGCCAGGGAAAGCCGGTCATGACCCAGCTGCGCACCAGTTCCGCAAGCATCCAGGCAAAAGGCACCACCACCAGCGCCCACAGCGTACGGGGCAGTCCCCGCGTAGCGCCGGCCAGCGCGCCCACCAGCAACGGATAGAGCGCGAGGTACACGCTCAGCGCGGCCACGAGCCCAATCGCCATCGGCAGCGGCGCGCCGCCGTAGTAGTAGGTGGAAACGAAGGTCCAGTAGATGCCGGTGCCGAAGTGCGCCAGGCCGAACACGAAGCCGCGCCAGGCGCCGCGCCGGGCAGACGCCTGCCACCACAGCGCGATCAGCCCGATCAGGGCAAGCAGCGTCAGTCCGTAGTAACCGAAAGGCGCGAAGCCGAGCGTGGCTAGGCCGCCGAATAGCGCCGGCAGCAGCACATCGAACGCAGCGACCCGAAGCACGCGCTTTGCGCCCATGTGCTACTCGGAGGCCTCCGGCAGCACGGTCATCTGGAACAGATGAATACGGCGCGAATCGGCCCGCTGCACGTTGAACTGGAAGCGATCGATGATGGTGGTCTCGCCACGCTTGGGCATATGCCCGAATTCATGCACGACCAGGCCGCCGATGGTGTCGAAGTCCTCGTCGGAAAACTCGGTGTCGAAGTATTCGTTGAACTCCTCGACCGGCGTGAGGCTGCGAATGAGAAAACGATTGTGCTCCTGGCGCAGGATATTGGCGCCTTCGGCCTGATCGTATTCGTCGTCGATTTCGCCCACGATTTGCTCGAGCGCGTCTTCGATGGTCACCAGGCCGGCGACACCGCCATACTCGTCCACGACCACGGCCATGTGGTTGCGCGAAGCCTTGAACTCCTTGAGCAGCACGTTCACGCGCTTGGACTCGGGCACGTAGACCGCCGGCCTGAGCACCGCCCCCAGTTCGAAGGCTTCGCGGTCGTCGCCCTCCTCGGCCAGCTGCAGCATGTCCTTGGCCAGCAGAATACCGACGACTTCGTCTCGCGATTCGCCGATCACCGGAAAACGTGAATGGCCCGAGTCGATCGCGATGGACAGGATATCCGCCGCGGCGGCATCGGATTCGACCACCACCATCTGCGAGCGCGGCACCATGATGTCGCGCACCTGCTGCTCGGAGACCTTGAGCACCCCCTGCATCATCCAGAGCGCGTCGATATCCAGCAGCTCGTTTTCCTGTGCTTCCTTGAGCACCTCGACCAGCTCGTCGCGATCGCGCGGTGGCCCGGCCAGGCTCATGCCGATCTGGCGCAGCCAATTGCCGCTACTTCGACTCTGTTCGCTGTCGTCCTCGTCGCTCATCGCATGCGGCCGCAGCCGCGCCCTCCTCTCAAGCCTGTTTATCTGGCTCGGCCCTACGGCCTGCGGTATTCGTTCAGACGCCGAGCACGCGGTAAGGATCGTCGTGGCCGAGCTCGGCCATCACGTCGCGCTCGATCGCCTCCATGGTTTCGGCTTCATCGTCGCCGATATGGTCATAGCCGAGCAAGTGCAAGACCCCGTGTACCACCATATGCGACAGATGTGCGACGTCGCTCTTGCCCTGCTCTTTCGCTTCACGCGCGATGACCGGCATGCAGATCACCAGATCGCCGAGCACGGTCAGGCCCGGCAATTCGGCGCCGGCAGGGAATGACAACACGTTGGTGGCATACGGCTTGTCGCGATAGTCGCCGTTGAGCTGCGCCGATTCGGCCTCGTCTACAAGACGAACGGCCAGTTCATAAGCCACGTCTTCGCGGCAAGATGCCCCACGCAGCGCAGCCGCTGCCGCGCGTTCGAGCATGTCGGTATCGGGCGCGTGGATGCCCGGCGCGCAGTCCAGCGCGAGTTCGATATCCATGCGGTTGCCGCTTAGCTGTGCTCGCCCGCTTCGCTTTCGCGATCGTAGGCCTGGACGATGCGCTGGACCAGCGGGTGGCGCACCACGTCGCGCGCCGAGAACTTGGTCACGCTGATGCCCTCGATATCCTGCAGCAGACGCACCGCATGCCGCAGGCCCGATTTCTTGGCCACCGGCAGATCCACCTGGGTCATGTCGCCCGTGACCACGGCAGTCGAGCCAAAGCCTATACGGGTCAGAAACATCTTCATCTGCTCGATGGTGGTGTTCTGCGCTTCGTCCAGAATGATGAACGCTTCGTTGAGGGTGCGCCCGCGCATATAGGCCAGCGGCGCGATCTCGATGACGTTGCGCTCGATCAGACGCCCCACCCGATCGAAACCTAGCATTTCATAGAGCGCGTCGTAGAGCGGGCGCAGATAGGGATCGATCTTCTGGGCCAGATCGCCGGGCAGAAAACCCAGCCGTTCCCCGGCTTCCACCGCCGGACGCACCAGCAACAGACGGCGCACGCGCTCGGACTCCAGCGCATCGACGGCCGCGGCCACGGCCAGATAGGTCTTGCCGGTACCGGCCGGGCCGATGCCGAAGTTCAGGTCGTTGTCGGCGAGATTGGCCAGATAGCGGCGCTGACTCGGCCCGCGCCCGCGTACCAGCCCCAGGCGGGTCTTGATGACCACGTCGCGGGGTTCGGACGCCCCGCCCTGGGCCTCGCCGCGCAGCTCGCGCTCGGCCGTGCGGGCCACGATATGCACCCGATCCGGGCCAATTTCGCCGGCCGCGGTGGCGCTATAAAGCTCGTTGAGGGCGTCGATGGCCGCCGTCGCGGCGCCTTCGCTGCCCTCTACCTGAAACAGATGGCCACGATTGTGCACCTGCACGTCCAGCGTTCGCTCGATCAGGCGCAGATGCTGGTCTTGCGGGCCACACAGAAAAGCCAGCCGGGTGGTATCCGGCGGGTCCAGTTCCAGGGTCTTGCGGATGGATTCGTTCAAGATGCTTTGTCGGGTTGGCAACGTGGCCGATCAGCCGGCCGCGGCCGCGAGATCGGGCATGGGCGCATGATCCTCGCGGGTCACGACGCGACCCCGCAGCGAGTTGTCGAGCGCTTCGGTGATTTCGACTTCCAGGAAATGCCCGGCCATGCGCGGGTGGCCGTCGAAGTTCACCCAGCGGTTGGAGTCGGTACGTCCGGCCATCTGGCCGCCGCCGCGCTTGGACTCGCGTTCGACCAGCACACGCTGGGTGGTACCGATCATGTCCTGCATGTACTGGCGGTTGAACTCGGCTATCCGTGCCTGCAGACGCGCCAGGCGCGCCTTCTTGACCTCGCGCGGGGTGTCGTCGGTCATGTCCGCGGCCGGTGTGCCGGGGCGCTTGCTGTAGACGAAGGAAAACGCCGCGTCGAAGCGCATGTCTTCGACCAGCTGCATGGTGGCCTCGAACTCGGCCTCGCCCTCGCCGGGATGACCGACGATGATATCGGTCGACAGGCTGATATCCGGGCGCACCGCGCGCAGCTTGGCGATGCGCTCGCGAAAATGATCGGCCGTGTAGCCGCGTTTCATGTCGGCCAGCACCGTATCCGAACCCGACTGGACGGGCAGATGCAGGTAGTTGGCGAGCTTGGGCACGCGCGCATAGGCTTCGATGAGCGCATCCGAGAATTCCAGCGGGTGGCTGGTGGTATAGCGAATACGCTCGATGCCGTCGATCTCGGCCACGAATTCCACCAGCATGGCCAGATCGCAGATCGAGCCGTCTTCCATCGGCCCACGATAGCCGTTGACGTTCTGGCCCAACAGCGTGATTTCCTTCACGCCCTGCTCGGCCAGTTCCGCGACCTCCAGAATCACGTCGTCGAAGGGACGCGAGATTTCTTCACCGCGCGTGTAGGGCACGACACAGAAGCTGCAGTATTTCGAACAGCCTTCCATGATCGACACGAACGCCGTGGCGCCCTCGGCCTTGGCCGGCGGCATGTGGTCGAACTTGTCGATTTCCGGGAAGGCGATATCGACGATGCCGGCGCCGTTGTCCTGGACCGCGTCCAGCATCTCCGGCAGCCGGTGTAGCGTCTGCGGGCCGAACACCATGTCCACGAACGGCGCGCGCTCGCGAATTGCATGGCCTTCCTGGGAGGCCACGCAGCCGCCGACGCCGATTACGATATCGGGACGCTCGGCCTTGAGTTCGCGCCAGCGCCCGAGCTGCGAAAACACCTTCTCCGCGGCCTTTTCGCGGATGGAACAGGTGTTGAGCAGGATGATGTCGGCTTCTTCCGGCGTGTTGACGCGCTCGGCGTTGCGCTGCTTGCGCAGCACCTCGACCATCTTGGCCGAGTCGTATTCGTTCATCTGGCAGCCCCAGGTCTGAACGAAGACCTTGGGTTGAGTCGCGCTGGTCATGACCCGTCCGGCCCGTTTTCGGGCGAGTTCAAGCAAGCGCCGTAGTGTAAACGATCGTGCAAGGCGCTTGCCCACGCGCGAGCGGGTATATCCGCCCGACATGCGACAGTCACGATTGATCCGCTACCCAGGCGCCGCGGCTCGAGCGCTCGCGCAGGGCGTCGCGATCGAGAATTTCCACCCGATGCTGCGACACCTTGATGATCTGTGCACGTTGCAGCCGCGTGAGTACGCGGCTGACCGTTTCCAGGCGCATGGAAAGGAAGTTGGCCAGATCGGCACGCTTCATGTTCAAAGGCACGGTGGTGGCCGGCATACCGCGAAGCGCGCGCCGCCGGCTCAGCCCCAGCAGCAGGCTGCTGATACGGCCTTCGCTGTCCTTGCGGCCCAGGGTCAGCATCATGCGTCCGTCTTCGGAGAGCACCTGGCTCATCAGCCGCGTCAGACGCTGGCGCAGGCTCGGCAGCTCGTCGACAAGCGCATCGAGCTGGTCGACCGGGATACGACAGAAATGGCTGGTTTCCAGGGCCACCGCGCTGCAGTGGTGGTGCTGATCGGCAAAACCGTCGAAGCCGAGGATGTCGCCCGGATAGTAGAAACCCAGGATCTGTTCGAAGCCTTCCTCGTCGATGCGCACAGTCTTGGCGGAGCCGTCGCGTACGGCATAGATATGGGTCAGGCCGTCGCCCTGGGCGAACAGCTCGGTGTCGGCCACCACCGGCGCGCCCGAATCGACCAGCCGCTCGAGCTTTTCGAGGTCATGCGTATCGAGATGGTCGGGCAAACACAGATAGCGCAACGAGCAATGACTGCACGTTTCGCTCAACTGCTGCATTTGCTGGGAGAGTGGCGGCATGGGGGTTGCTCTGGGGTTCAAAATAAAAAACGCGCGTATAACCTTGCAATCCTAGCCGAATACCGCGCGATTTTCAGGCTTCTTTAGTCGCGCGCGAGCGCATTGCGGCGCACCTATTAGCACACAATCCAATTACGAGCCGACGTCGGCGCCTTTATTGACCTAAATCAACACGGCCGCAGCGCAACCCCGCCAACCTGTTCTCCAGACGCTTAAACCATAGAACAGGAGCCCTGCCATGACGTCTTTCCCGCGTGCCGCAATCGCCCCCGCGGCCCTTGCCCTGACCTCGGTATTCATCGCGGGCGTGGCCCATGCCGAAGCCGGCGATTGGATCGTGCGCGGCGGCGTAACCTACGTCGCCCCCAACGATGACACCTCGAGCCGTAACGGCGAACTTGCGCCCGCGCTTCAGGGCACGGACGTGGCCGTGAGCTCCGAGCCGCAATTCGGACTGACCATCGCCTATCTGCTCAGCGACAATCTGGCGGTCGAACTGCTGGGCGCCTCGCCGTTCGAGCACGACCTCACTCTCAGCGGCGGCGCGCTCGACGGCGCCCCGCTGGGCGATATCAAGCACCTGCCGCCCACTCTGAGCCTGCAGTACCGCTTCAACAACGAGTCGGCATTCACGCCCTATGTTGGCCTGGGGCTGAACTACACGTTCTTCTTTTCGGAAGACGTCTCGGACGAGGCACGGGCGCTGGGCATCGAGAAGATCGAGCTGGACGACTCCTTCGGACCGGCCGCACAGGTGGGCGTGGACTACGCGCTCAACGACCGCTGGCTGATCAACGCCGACGTGCGCTATCTGCAGATCGACACCACGGCCGAGGTGCGTACCGCGACCGGCAGCACCCATGTCGACGTGGACGTCGACCCGTGGGTCTATACGCTCGCGCTGGGCTATCGCTTCTAGCCGTTACGACACCGCCGCAGCCAGCGCTGCTGGCTGCGGCGGGGCCGACCTCGTGCTCGCCCCACCGTTGTTCGCCATGGCGGCCCATCAGGCGTTGCTGCACCCCGCATCGACGCGCAACCGAACCACTGGCGCTTGGCGCAGATTGCTGAACTTCAGGACTGCAACCGATCCGCCATCCATCAGCCCGCGAATTTCATGTTGCGCCACTCATCGGCCTTTGATCTAGATCAAGCCCTGCATCCGGCGACGACGTAATACTGCAAGTACACAAAAAAAGGAGATCGATATGTCACAGACCATCCTTGTACCGCTGGACCTGAATCAGGACGCGGTTTTCGACAGCGTGTTCGAAAACGTCAAACGAGTGGCCGGCAACACCGGCGCGACGGTCATCCTGCTGAGCGTTATACCGCAGATCGATGCCGGCGACTTCCCTTATGTCGGCACCGACTACGTCAGAAAACTGGGTGAGACCGCGCATGCGCAGCTCGAGCGCGTGGGCCGGCAATACCTCGGCGAAGACAGCAACTGGCAGGTCGACGTGCGCGTGGGCCCCGTGGCCCGCACGATCGTGCGTCGTGCCGACCACTTCGGCGTCGATCTCATCGTCATGGCTTCCCACAACCCGAAGTTCTGGGACGTGCTGCTGGGCAGCATCGCCAGCCAGGTGGTCAAGCATTCGCAGCACTCGGTTCTGGTGGTACGCCAGAAACGCGAACCCCATGCCGCCGACATCCACGACGAAAGCCGCGACCCGCTGGCGGACTGATCGCATTCCAGTCCGGCCGGAGCACCACCGACCCTTTGCGCGAGTGCCGATATGAAGAACTGCATCCTCGTACCGATCGATCTCGCACACGAGGCGAATTTCGATTTGATCTTTTCGGCTACGACGACGCTGGCCCGTCGGCACCACGCCAAGCTTCATTTGCTTAGCGTGGTGCCGACGGAAATTTCGGTATGGCCCTATGTGCCGCACAACTTCGTGGGCGAAGCGCAGAAGCTGACCGAATCGCAGCTCGAGGAGCTGGCTCGACTCGAGTACGCCGACGACATCCACTGGACCAGCGAAGCGGTGATCGGGCCCATCGCCCAGACCATCGTCAAACGTGCGCAGGATCTCGGTGCCGGGCTGATCGCCATCGCCTCGCACGATCCGAAGGTGCGCGACCTGGTACTCGGCGGCACCGCAGACCGGGTGGTGCGACGCACCCGCGCCAGCGTGCTGGTGCTACACCACAGCGATTGCTGGGACTGGAGCTGAACGACCAGCTTGTCACGAAAACGCCCGGCTTGGCCGGGCGTTGTCTATTCAGGGCTCTTGCACGCTGGACTGCCAGCCGCCCTCCGGCGCACGCTCGAACAGCCAGCGCGGATGCTGGCGGTGCCATCCTGCCGCCCAGAACTCCAGGCGGGTAGCAAGCAACCGGTAGCCGACCCAGTTCTGCGGACGGGGCACCTGCTCGAAGTCGTAGCTATGGCGTTCCTGCTCGCGCCGCTGCCGAAAGGCCTCGGGATCGCCGAACACGGCCTGCTGTTGCGAACTGCGGGCGGTGAGCTGGCTGTCGCGCGAGCGCTGTGCCCAAAGCCGGTCCGCGTCGCCTGCCTCGAGCGCCTCGACCACGCCTTCCACGGTGATTTGCTGCTGTAGACCGTGCCAGAAAAAGCAAAGCGCAACGTAGGGATGCCACTGCAGCTGCTGGCCCTTGCCGGTATGGGCGTTGACGAAGAACACCAGCGAATCGGCGTCGATCTGAACGTTGATCGTGCGCACGCTCGGCCGGGCAAATGCCGGGTCCACCGTTGCCAGGGTCGCGGTTTGCGGATCGGGCTCGCCACGTACACCGGCCGCGGCGATCCAGTCGATCAGCCCCCGGACCGGATCTGCGCTATCGGGCGGATTCATTGGCCATACCTCGCATGAATAAACAAGATGACCGGCTGGCGCCCCTCGTGGTTAGACGATGCGCGCAGCCGGGCCGTTGAATGCGGCAACGGCGGGACGCGATCGACCCGACGCTGCTCGAATAAAGACGCTCACGAAGCCACGCTCGCTGATTTGGCGCGCAGGGCATGGCGCAGAACTCTCGGGTTGGGCACCTCGATCATGCGACCCCCGCACAGCACGATCGTGCCGTTCTCGGCGAGTTGACGCAGCGTGCGCGAAAACGTTTCCGCGCGAATCGCCAAACGCCCTGCGATCGCGCTCTTCGAGGTGGGCAGACACAGCTGTACCGGCCCGGTTGCCCGCTCGGGGATCAGCTCCAGCAGGTAGTTGACCACGCGATAGCGGCTGTCCTTGAGCGTGAGGGACTCGACCTCGTCGAGCAGGCGTTCGATACGGGCGGTAAGCTTGTGCATCACCGCCATGCAGGTGGTAGAGCAATGCTGGATTTCGTCGAGATAATCGGCGCGATTGATCGCCACCACACGGCTGTTCTCCAGCGCCTGCGCGCTGACCGGGTAACGCGCGGGGTCCATGAACAGTATGCCCTCGCCAAAGCTCTCGCCGGCGCCGACCAGGCCCATGATCTTTTCGTCGCCGTCGATGGATAGCCGATAGAGCTTGACCCGGCCCTCGAGCACGACGAAGAAGCTTTCGGCCATATCGCCGCGATGAAACAGCGTCTGGCCGGCGGCAAAAACATGGGTACTGGCACTGTTCAACAGGCGCGCCCGGCGCACCTCCGACATGCCTTCGAGAAAATACTGGGGCGCGAGGGCCGTGCGTATCTCGCGTGCGGCAACGCTATCGTTAACAGCCATCGCCACGACCCGCCGTCAGCCGTGTCACGCTTCGCGCGACCCGGATAAGGGCCCCCGTGCGGCCATGTACCGATACGAAAACTGGATTCATCACGCGATGATCGCGTGCGCCCGGCCCCCATACATTGATCTGGGTCAAGGCGACGCCCGCGAGGCCTTTTAGGGCGGGCTGCCCTGCCTCGCACCGGGTCTTGTTAACCCGGCACGGAAACAGATGATTTATCGGGTGGGCAACGCGCGTGCATGCAGGCACGCGCGCCACGGCCGACGGTCGAAAAGCCGTTGCAAAGAAACAACGGGCAGGTGCCCGCGTTTGTTTCGACGCCGTTGAAAACTGCTGCGGCCGTCAGCGGGTCGGGCAGCGGATGGATATCAGACGATCTGCCCGATCAGGACAAGCTAGAACGGGATATCGTCGTCCAGATCGTCGTCGAAGCCGGGATCGCCGCCGGCGGGCTCGCGCTGCGGCGGCTGATAGGACTGCTGACCGCCTCGGCCGCCGCCCTGACCACCCTGGCCACCGCCGTAGCCGCCGCCCTGCTGGGGCGGGCGCTGCTGCTGGCCGCCACCGCCGCCGAACGGTGCACTGCCGCCGCCGCTGCCGCCCTTGGTATCGAGCATCTGCATTTCGTTGCCAACGATCTCGGTGGTGTAGACGTCCTGGCCGTCCTTGTTCTGGTACTTGCGGGTCTGGATGCGCCCCTCGACATAGATCTTGGAGCCCTTGCGCAGATATTCACCGGCCACTTCGGCCAGGCGCGCAAAAAACACCACGCGATGCCATTCGGTGCGTTCCTGCATTTCGCCGCTGGACTTGTCGCGCCAGGTGTCGGACGTGGCGAGATTGACGTTGGTCACCGCGGTGCCGCCGGCGGTATAGCGGGTTTCCGGGTCGGCGCCGAGATTGCCGATCAGGATCGCCTTGTTGATGCCCCTACTTGCCATTGCAACACTCCATCGATGTTAGGTCGGCTGGCTCGCACTGGTTTGTGCGGAGCGCCGTGAAAATGCGTCGAGATCGACATCGTCTGCCTGCGCGCTGTCGACTTTTATATAGGCCACGCCTTCGTCGAGCGCAACCGTCGCTTCGACCACGCCCGCCTGCGCGAGCAGCTCGGCCTCCAGCGCCCGTGCCTCGGCCGCGTTCGCGACCTCAACGCTGATCATGCGCGTACGCGTAAAGCGTGGCGGCTTCATGGTGACCGCCACCACGAACCATAGCAGCGCCACGATCGCCGAAAAAATGAAGACCCCGGCCGGCCCGTCCAGACCGTAGGCCCAGCCGCCGATGGTGCCACCCACGAAGATGCCGAAGAACTGCGAACTCGAATAAACGCCCATGGCCGTGCCCTTGGCATCGGCCGGCGCGGCCTTGGAGATCAGCGACGGCAGACTCGCCTCCATGGTATTGAAGGCAGCGAAGAACAGCGTCAGCACCACCACCAGTTCGACCAGGCTGTTGTGCCAGGCCAGCAGCGCGAGCTGGCTAAGACCCAGGGTCACGACCGCGCCCACAAAGACGGACTTCATCTTCCGCTTGGCCTCGGCGAGGATGATCATTGGCACCATGATCATGACCGATACCGCCAATACGGGCAGATAGACCATCCACAGCTCGTTTTCGGCCACGCCCACCACGTCGCGCAGCAGTACCGGCACGGCAATGAAACTCGCGGTCAGCATGGCGTGCAAGGCGAAAATGCCGAAATCCAGGCGTAACAACTGCGGGTCGGTCAGCACGCGCTTGAACATCGCTGGCACAGCGCCCGTATCGCGGTGCGACTGCAGCGCGGCCGGCTGCGGCGTAACGGCATAGAGCACGCCGATACCGGCCAGCGCCATGACCGCTGTCGTCCAGAAGATGCCGGAGACGCCGATTACGGCGTTAAGCAAGGGCCCGAGCACCAATGCCAGGGCGAACGACAGGCCGATGGTCATGCCGATGACCGCCATCGTCTTGGTGCGCTGTTCTTCGCGGGTGAGGTCCGCGCCAAGGGCAAGAATCACGGATCCGACCGCGCCTGCGCCCTGCAGAATACGCCCGGCGATCACGCCATAAATACTGTCCGACAGTGCCGCTACAACGCTGCCCAACGCAAAGATCAGCAGGCCGATACAGATCATGCGCTTGCGCCCGAAGCGATCGGAAAGCATGCCGAAGGGAATTTGCAGCAGGGCCTGCGTCAACCCGTATGCGCCCAATGCCAGGCCCACCGTGAACGGTGTGGAACCATCCAGATGCTTGGCATAGAACGTGAACACCGGGTAGATCATGAACAGCCCGAGCATGCGCAGGGAGAAAATGCCTGCCAGCGAGAAGGCCGCCCGGGTTTCGAATCTGGTCATGAGCAACTCTTGCCAGGTATGGGTGCGATACCGGCGGCAGCACGACGCATGCGGTGCCTGTCACCCGTCACGCACCGCTGAGGCACGTAATCGAGCGGCATTCGCGGGCCGTGCCGACAAGCCACACGACGCGAACGCACGGCTGCCGGGGCCGTCGATTGGCGGGGCCAATCAGGCCGCGAATTCTACCACAGCGGCCTGTACCCGCCGGGGCTAACGTTGTTTGGGGCGTACTTGCGGCGCTGCGTATACTTGTGGGCTATTCCTCCCCATCGCGCCCGCTTCATGGACAGTATCCGCATTCGCGGTGCCCGTACGCACAATCTTCAGAACGTCGACCTCGATCTGCCGCGTAACCAGCTGATCGTGATTACCGGGCTGTCCGGCTCGGGTAAGTCGAGCCTCGCCTTCGATACGGTCTATGCCGAAGGCCAGCGTCGCTATGTCGAATCGCTGTCGGCCTATGCGCGCCAGTTCCTGTCGATGATGGAAAAGCCGGACCTGGATTCCATCGAGGGTCTGTCGCCGGCGATTTCCATCGAACAGAAATCGACCTCGCACAACCCGCGTTCGACCGTGGGCACGGTCACCGAGATCCACGATTATCTGCGCCTGTTGTTCGCCCGCGCGGGCACGCCCTATTGCCCCGATCACGACGAACCGCTGACCGCACAGAGCGTGTCGCAGATGGTCGATCAGACGCTGGAAAAGGAAGCGGAATCGGCCTGGATGCTGCTCGCGCCGGTGATTCGTTCGCGCAAGGGCGAGCACCGCGACGTATTCGAGCAGATGCGTGGCCAGGGTTTCGTGCGCATGCGCGTGGACGGCGAGATCGTCGAAATCGACGAGGTGCCGGAACTCAACCCGAAGGTGAAGCACGATATCGAAGTGGTGGTCGACCGCTTCAAGATCCGCGACGGCATCCAGCAGCGTCTGGCCGAATCCTTCGAAACCGCGCTGCGCCTGTCCGAAGGCATTGCCTGGATCCTGCCCTGGCGTGGCGACGGCGAGCCGGAGGTATTTTCCTCCCAGTTCGCCTGCCCGGTCTGCGGCTATTCCATCAACGACATGGAACCGCGACTGTTCTCCTTCAACTCGCCGCACGGCGCCTGCAGCGCCTGCGACGGCCTGGGTTCGCTGGCGGTGTTCGATGTCGACCGCGTGATCACCGACGATTCGCTGAGCCTGGCCGGCGGCGCGGTGCGCGGCTGGGATCGGCGCAACCCCTATTTCTTCGGCCTGATTCAATCGCTGGCCGAGAAATACGGCTTCGACGTGGATACGCCCTGGCGCGACCTGCCGGAGAAAGCCCGCAAGATCATCCTGCACGGCTCCGGCCGAGAGCAGATCGAGTTCCGTTACGTGAATGCCCGCGGGCGTACGCGCGTGCGCAAACATGCCTTCGAAGGCGTGCTCGACAACATGCAGCGCCGCTATGCCGAAACCGATTCCATGGCGGTGCGCGAAGAATTGGCCAAGTATCTGTCGGACAAGGCCTGCCCCAGCTGTGGCGGCGCACGCCTGAACCAGGCCGCCCGGCACGTACGCGTTGCCGACCGCACCCTGCCCGAAATCAATGCGGCCAGTATTGCCGGCGCCTATGAGATCGCCGAATCGCTGGATATTCCGGGCCATCGCGCCGAGATCGCCGAACCGATTCTCAAGGAGATCAAGGCCCGGGTGAAGTTCCTGCTCGATGTGGGCCTGAATTATCTGACCCTGTCACGCAGCGCAGAAACGCTGTCCGGCGGTGAAGCCCAGCGTATTCGTCTGGCCAGCCAGATCGGTGCCGGGCTCGTGGGCGTGATGTATGTCCTCGACGAGCCGTCGATCGGCCTGCATCAGCGCGACAACCGGCGCCTGCTCAACACCCTCGAACGCCTGCGCGATCTGGGCAATACCGTGATCGTGGTCGAGCACGACGAAGACGCCATCCGCGAAGCCGAATACGTGGTCGATATGGGCCTGGGCGCGGGCGACCACGGCGGTCATGTCATCGCCCAGGGCAGCGCCGAACAGATCGCGGCCAACGAGCAATCGCTCACCGGGCAATATCTGTCCGGCCGGCTGACGATCCCGATTCCGGACAAGCGCATCGCCTTCGACAAAGAACGCGTGATCAAGATCAACGGCGCACGCGGCAACAACCTCAAGAACGTCTCGGTCGAGCTGTCCATGGGCCAGCTCACCTGTATTACCGGCGTGTCCGGATCGGGCAAGTCGACGCTGATCAACGAAACCCTGTTTCCGGCGGCCGCGCGCCAGGTCAACCGAGCGGTGGCACGGGCCGCGCCCATGACCTCGATCGAGGGCCTGGAGCATCTCGACAAGGTCATCGATATCAGCCAGGCGCCGATCGGGCGTACGCCGCGCTCCAATCCGGCCACCTATACCGGCCTGTTCGGCACCATTCGCGAGCTGTTCGCGAATACGCCGGAAGCCCGTGCCCGTGGCTACCAGCCAGGGCGTTTTTCGTTCAACGTCAAGGGCGGGCGCTGCGAAGCCTGTCAGGGCGATGGCGTGATCAAGGTGGAAATGCACTTTCTGCCGGACATCTATGTCACCTGCGATACCTGCAAGGGCGCGCGCTACAACCGCGAAACCCTGCAGGTGCACTACAAGGGCAAGACCATTTCCGACGTGCTGGAAATGCGGGTGGAAGCCGCGCTGGAGTTCTTCGCCCCGGTGCCGAGCCTGAAACGCAAGCTGGAAACGCTCATGGACGTGGGCCTGAGCTATGTGAAGCTCGGCCAGAACGCGACCACGCTATCCGGCGGCGAGGCACAGCGCATCAAGCTCGCCCGCGAGCTGTCCAAGCGCGATACCGGGCGTACGCTCTATCTGCTGGACGAACCCACCACCGGCCTGCATTTTCACGACATCAACCAGCTGCTGAAGGTGTTGTTGCGCCTGCGCGATGCCGGCAACGCGGTGATCGTGATCGAGCACAACCTGGACGTGATCAAGTCCGCGGACTGGCTGGTCGATCTGGGGCCGGAAGGCGGCGAAGGCGGCGGCGAGATCATCGCCACCGGCACGCCCGAAGACGTGGCCACAATCGAGGCTTCGCATACCGGGCGCTTTCTCAAACCCATGCTCGGCGATACGGCGCCCGGCACCGGTCACAACACCAGCGGCGACAAGCGCGATCTTGCCCTGCCGCCCAAGAAAGAAAAGCCGGAAAAGAAAAAGGCCGCGGCCAAGTCGTCCAAGACCCAGCCCGGCACGCGGGCACGCAAGAAGACGTCGAGCTGAACCCGAGCCGCGTACGGGCTCACTTGCCCGTGCGGGTGCTCCAGATCAGGCTCGCCATGCGGCCGGTTTTCGGCTCGCGCCGATAGGAATAGAAGCGCTGTGCATCGTCGATGGTGCACAGCCCGCCGCCATAAACGGCGTGCACGCCAGCGCGCTCGAGGCGCGCCCGGGCGAGTGCATAGATATCGGCCAGAAACTTGCCGGGCGTGTCGCGAGCAACGAACGCGGATGCATCGGCCGGCGCGCGCTCGCAGAACGCAGCCCGCACGTCCTCGCCCACCTCGAAGTTATGGGCACCGATCGACGGCCCCAGCCAGGCCATGACATCGGCAGGCCTTGCCGGTAACGCGTCGATCGTGGCTTCGAGCACGCCGG
>NZ_CAXGSH010000021.1:0-42992 GCF_964012375.1 uncultured Salinisphaera sp. | reverse complement strand
GTCAATCGCGCGCAAAGCACGCCGGCGCGACCGCGACAGGTTGTGCAGAGCTTCCCGAGCGGACGGGGCCAATGCCGGCGCATCGGCGATCGGCTGGCTCTGAGCGTCCGCCGCAACCACGTGGTTTTCGCCGGCGCGCACCTGCCAGGCGCTGGCAAAGCGCTGCTGATCGTTGCGGCTTTCGATATCGTCGACGTACCACCATTCGGCCTGCATGCGCTCGCGCGTGATATCCAGCAGCAGATAGCCGCGTTGGGTCAACTCGACATATTTCATATGCGGGTTCTGGCTCAAGAGCACAGGGCGGGTGTCGTTGCTGTCCCTCCCTGGCGAGGTGACGGATGTCGTCACAAACTCCACGCCCATCGACCCCATGCCGGTTTCCGGATCATAGGCCGTGGCGTCGTTCGGGTCTTCGGTGATATCCAGCGCCCAGGAGCTATGGATATCGCCCGTGAGTACGACCACGTTATCGATGGCCAGATTCGGGGCGGCCTGGCCGCCGCGGATGATATCCCATACCTGCTCCCGCGCCCGCGGATAGCCATCCCACTGATCCGAATTGATGAATACGCCGCCCTGGCCGCCGGGGTTGGCGGTATTGCTGGAATTGGGTGCGCCCTGGCGCTTGAGCTGGCCGAACATCACCTGCTGGCCGAGCAGCTTCCAGCGCGCCTGGGTCTGTTGCAGGCGCTGCGCCAGCCATTGGCGCTGGGCATCGTCCATCAGGGTTCGCTCGTCGTTGGCGTAATCGCCCGTATCGGTGAATCCGTTCTCTGCGTTGCCTGCCAGCTGCTCGTCGCGGCCGATCAGGCGGGTATCGAGCATGGACAGCGACACCAGATCGCCGATCTCGAAGCCGCGGTAAATACGCTCCGGGTTATCCGGATCGGTTTCGCGGATGGGCAGCCATTCGTAGTAGGCCTGGATCGAGGCGGCCTCGCGCGCGCTCCACGGGCCTTCGCCGCGGTCGGGGTCGTGGTTCTGGGCGCCGTCGCGCCAGCTGTTGTTGGTCGATTCGTGGTCGTCCCAGACCGCGATCATGGGATGCTGGCGATGCAGCTCCTGCAGGTCGACATCGGTCTTGTAACAGGCATGGCGCGTGCGATAGTCGTCGAGGCTGACGATCTCGTAGGGCGGTTCCGGGGCACGTCCGAGCGGGCGGCCGTCACCGTATTCGTCCGGATTTTCTGCCTCGGAGACACCCCGGCCCGGGTATTCGTAGAGGTAGTCGCCCAGATGCAACACCAGGTCCAGATCGGCGCGTTCAGCCACCCGGCCATAAACGTTGAAGAAACCGAAGGGATAGTTCGAGCAGGACAGCACCGCCATGCGCAGCCGTTGCACCCCGGCCTGCGGCAGCGTGCGGGTACGGCCCATCGGGGAACGCTCGCCGGCGGTTTCGAACTGGTAGTAATAGGTGGTGCCGGCCGCCAGGCCGGTCACATCGGCCTTGACCGTGTAATCCCGCGTCGCGTCGGTAACGACGGTACCACTGCGCAGTACGTTGGCCATGTCCGGGGATTCGGACAGCATCCAGTTGACGCTGACGTCGCCCTCGCTCGACGGGGTGACCCGGCTCCAGAGCATGACCCGATCAGCCAGCGGATCGCCGCTGGCTACGCCGTGGGCAAACGTCTCGGCGCTGCTGCCCGGCGCCCGCGACACGCGTACGGCACTGCCGCCATCGTCGCTACAGCCGCCCAGCCCCACCACGGACAGGGCCGCCCCGCCGGCAAAACCGGCCCGACGTAGAAAAGAACGACGCGTCTGCGGCGCAAGCGCGCTGCGATGATTGTGCTTCGGCTGACCCACGGCATAGCTCCTGCTGAAGATTGGATGGCTTCAGCCTGAAGCGGGCCTATGAAGTCTTCATGACCCGTCCCGGCGCTCGAACACGGCTGCCGGCAGGGCCAGCCCCGTGGTCGGCAGGTGGATCTGGCGCAGCGTCACGTAGACGAACAGCAGAGGGTTGACGTCGTAGATGGCCCGCAGTGGCGCGATCGAGGCCCGGTCGATAAAACCGCGGTCGGCCAGACGCCCCAGATCGACCGCGCCGGCCAGCGCCGAGCGCGGGTAGCCGCTGGCATAGGTGAGGCGGTCGAAGAACTGCGGATGCTGGAGCAACGGAATGAGCACGGTTTCGGCACGCTTGCCCGACAACACGCCGTCGAGCGAAATGGTCAGCCTCTCGCGATAGGCAGGCACCCGCAGCAGCGTGAACAGCGCCTGCATGACATCACCGCCGTCGCCGGCCACATCGCCGATCGACACGGTTATACGCACCCCGGCATCGAGCGCGGCCCGCAAGGCGTCGGGATTAACGGCGCCTTGCAGCCTGTCCGTCTTGCGCCCGCCGCCCACACGCGTATGCAAACGCATGTCGTGCTCGGCCATCACCGCATAGGCGGCCCGGGCCGACGCGCCGGCGAGATCGATCCGCTGGGCGATCGGCCACCAGGCCACGTCGCGCACGCCGGCATCGGCCCAGCGTTCAATCACGGCAAGCGCGTCGGCACGCGCGGGATGGACCGAAATCACCGGGGTCAGCCGGCCATCGCTGCGCGCTGCCAGCTCCACCACGTCGGCATTGGCGACGAATTCGGTCGTGGCTTTTTCGTCCAGCTTACCGTCCGAGCTATAGACGGCATCCCGGGCGAACACGTCGGCGCGATAAGCCGCTGGCATGGCCTTAATCTGGCGCAGCAGCCGCGAGGCATATACATCGAACACCTGCAGCTCGTCGTCGACGCCCGCGGCATGCCGCACAAACTGCCAGTCGAGCCACGCCCGCGGCGTGGTGGGCGGAGCCACGTTCACCCTCGGCTGGTTCGGCTCGGCTTCGAGCTGACGCCCGATCCGGGCACTCGATAAAAGCGTGATGCGATGGTCGACTATCGCGCCGTCGAGATCGCCCAGACTGTCGGCGATGAGTTGGCGCGACGCCGCCGGCAGCAGCCAGTCGGCGTCCTCGGGCTGATGGGTCCATGCGCCGGCATAGGTATGGAGCAGAGCATGCCAGCCGGCGACGCCGGCAACGACGACCAGCGCCAGAAACAGCGCCAGCACGCCGAGACGATTGAACAGGCGCTCGTAGCTCATCGTTCAACCCGCGGTGGCGAGACGGTCCTTGACCACGGTCTCGGCATGCAGACAGGCCACCCGGGTCTGCTCGCCGAATGCCCGCAGGGCCGGCGTCTGTGCCGCGCAGTCTGCCTGGGCCCAGGGGCAGCGGGTACGAAACACGCAGCCCGACGGCGGGTTGGCCGGCGATGGCAGTTCGCCCGGCAGGGCGATACGGCGTCGACTGCGCTCGATGGTCGGGTCCGGGCGGGGCACCGCCGACAGCAGCGCCCGCGTATAGGGATGGGCCGGCGTATCGAACAGCACGTCCGAGGGCGCGCGCTCCATGACCCGGCCGAGGTACATCACCATCACCTCGTCGCTGATCTGGCGTACCACCGCGAGGTCGTGGGCGATGAACAGCAGGGCGATACCGAACTCGGCCTGGAGCTGTTGCAACAGTTCGACGATTTTCGCCTGGATCGAGACATCCAGCGCCGATACCGGCTCGTCGCAGATCAACACCTTCGGTTCCACCACCAGCGCACGGGCGATGCCGATGCGCTGACACTGCCCGCCCGAGAATTCGTGCGGGTAGCGATTGATCTGGGACTGCGACAGCCCGACCCGTTCGATCATCGCCGCCACGCGGCGCGTGCGATCGGCGCGACTCAGCTCGGGGCGCAGATGGCGCAACGGCTCGGCCACGATCTGGCCTACCGTCATGCGCGGGTCGAGACTGGCCAGCGGATCCTGGAAAATCATCTGCACATCGCGGCGCAGCGCGTTCCAGCTGGCTGCCCGATCGTGGCGTATCGTGTTGTCTTCGAAAACAATATCGCCCGATGTCACGGGCACCATGCCGGTCAACGCACGCGCCAGCGTCGACTTGCCGCAGCCGGATTCGCCCACCAGGCCGAGCGTGCGGCCGGGCGTCAGCTCAAGGCTGACGCCGTCCACGGCCTTGAGCGGGCTCGCCGCGCCGCCGAACCAGCCGCCGCCCAGCGGAAAATGCACTTTCAGATCGTCTACCCGCAGTAGCGCTTCGCTCATCGACCAGCCGTTCTCGTAACGCATCGCAAACCCGATAACGATGGTACGCTGACCCGGTGAATTCGCCCACTGCACCCGGCGCTCTGACGCGCCCCAGCCAAGCGGGGCCGAGCCTGTCGTTGTTGAGCTTCAACATGCAGGTCGGCGTCGGCACGAAACGCTATCGCGAGTACGTTACCCGCGGCTGGCGTCATGTGCTGCCCAGCCAGCAGGTACGCGACAACCTCGATCGGATCGGCGAGCTGCTGGTGGGTCACGACATCATCGGCCTGCAGGAAATCGATGCCGGCAGCCGGCGCAGCCAGTATCGCAACCAGATCGAACAGCTGGCCGAGGCCGCCGGCTTCGAATACTGGCGCGTTCAGGTCAACCGCAATCTGGGCCGCGTAGCCCAGCACGGACTCGGGCTGATCAGCCGCTATACGCCGTTTGCCGTGAGCGAGCACAAGCTGCCGGGACGCCTGCCCGGGCGCGGCGCGCTGATCGCCCGCTTTGGCACCCCGGACGAACCCCTCACTGTCGTGATCACGCACCTGGCGCTGGGCGCAGGCAGTCGCGCCCGTCAGCTGGCCGCGATCTGCGATCTGGTCGCCCGCGACCGGCACGTGGTGATCATGGGCGATACCAACTGCACCGCTGCGGCATTGATCGCCGACCCGGCGCTTGCCGCCAGCGGCCTGCGCGTCTACGACCGGCCGCTGCCCACCTTTCCGAGCTGGCGGCCGCGCCGCGGAATCGACCATATCCTCACCTCGCCGAGTCTTGCGATCGACGAGGCCCGGGTGATCGATACCGTTCTGTCCGATCACCTGCCGGTGCATATGCGTATTGCGCTGCCGGGCCCGCTGGCCGGCACGCTCGCTGCCAGCCACGCCTTGGCCTGATGGCGCCGGCCGGCCCAGCCGACTAGAAGTAAGACGAAAACAGCCAGAAGAACGAATCGCGCAGGCGCGTGGGCCAACGCCGGCGATGCAGCTCCGCGAGTGAATAGGCCCGGCTTTGGGCGATGGTGTCGCGAATATGCGTGGCCAGCCCGCCCACGCCCGTCGGATCGAAGATCTCAACCGCCAGCTCGAAATTCAGGCGCAGGCTGCGGGGATCGAGATTGGGCGAGCCCACCAACGCGTAGTCTTCGTCGAGCACCAGTAGCTTGGTATGGGCGAACGGCGGCGGCCGGTAATAGATCTGTACGCCACGCATCATCAATTCACCCAGCGCATGCCGCGATGCCCAGTGCACGAACGGCAGGTTGTTCTTGGCCGGCAGCACGATCTTGACCTCCAGACCCCGCAGCGCCGCCGACTGCAGCGCCCCGACAAGCGCCGGGCCCGGCAGAAAATACGGCGTCATGATCAATACGCTGCGCCGGGCACTGGCAATCGCGGTCTGGATGAGCGTGGTCAGGCGCTCGGTATCGCGGGTGGGCCCGTTTTCGATACTGCGACAGGCCGCGTTGCCGGCCGGCGCGATCTCGCCTCGCGATACGCCGGTCTGGCGTCCGGTGGCAAACGCCCAGTCGGACAGGAAGACCGCCTCGATCTGGCGCACCACTGGCCCGGCAAAACGAAAATGCATGTCGGCCACGCCGTTGCCGGTTTCCACCAGATGCCGGTCACCGATATTCATGCCGCCGGTGAACGCCACCCCCGCATCGGTCACAAGAATCTTGCGATGGTTGCGCAGATTGATCTGCAGCGAGGGCGGAATCAGCCGCGGCGGCAGAAAGCGCGCGGCCTTGACGCCCTGCTTGTGCAGCAAACGGACCGCCCGCCAGCCCGGCCAGGCATAGTATTCGCCGACACCGTCGATGAGCACGCGCACGTCCACGCCGCGTGCGGCCGCGCGGGCCAGCGCCGCGATAAAGCGTTTGCCGGTACGGTTGGTTTCGAAGATATAGGTGTTCAGATAGACGAAGCGGCGTGCCTTCTCGATCGCCTCCAGCATGGGCGGGTAGGCCTGTTCGCCGTCGTAGAGCACGTCCACGCCGTTGTCGGCCACGACCGGCCAGGCCGAGAGCCGATCGCCGGCAGCGGCCAGGCCAAGCCGCCGGCGGTCGAGTATGGCGCTGTAATCGCGCAGTTCAGCGTTGGCCCCCGGCTGGTGTGCGCCCAAACCATGGCGGGACTGACGATCCAGGCGCCGTGCACGGATGCGCACGCGGTTGACGCCGAACATGTAATACAACAGCGGGCCCACCGGCGGAAACAGAACCGACACGCCGATCCAGCCGAATGCGCTGCTCGGTGTTTCCCGGGTGAGCAGCGCGTGCACGCTGGCCGCGATCGCGCTGCCGGTCAACAGCACGACCGCGCCCCAGAATTTGATCAGCGCAATCAGCTGCGGGTCGGTCAGATAATCCGGCAGGGTCATGAAGACACACGCGCGAAATGCGGTGTTTCCAGCTTGGGCACGGCAGCCAGCAGATCGCGGGTGTACTGGTGGGCGGGCGACGCAAAGATCGTGTCGATCGCGCCACGTTCGACCACTTCGCCGGCGCGCATCACCAGCAGCCGTTCGCACTGGCCGGCCACCACGCCCAGATCGTGGGTGATCAGAAGCAAGGCCACATTCGTACGCTGGCGTAGCTCGGCCATGAGATCGAGGATATCGGCCTGCACGGTGACATCCAGGGCGGTCGTGGGCTCGTCGGCAATCAGGATATCCGGCTCGCAGGCCAGCGCCATGGCAATCATCACGCGCTGACGCATGCCGCCCGAGAACTGGTGCGGGTAATAGCGGATTCGCCGGGGCGCATCCGGAATCTTGACCGCTTCGAGCATCTCGATCGCCGCCTGGGTCGCGGCCCCGCCGCGCAGCCCGCGATGGCGGCAGATCACTTCCTTGATCTGGGTGGCGATACGCAGATGCGGATTGAGCGTGGTCATCGGATCCTGAAAGATCATGGCGATACGCGCACCGCGAATACGCTCGAGCGCGCGTCGCTTCGCGCCGATCAACTCCAGCCCCCCGCTGTCGGTTTGCAGGGTCGCGCTACCAGTGACCCGCGCGTTGTCTGCCAACAGGCCCATCAGCGCCAGCACGCTCTGACTCTTGCCCGAGCCGGATTCGCCCACGATGCCCACCGATTCGCCGGCGGCCAGCTGTAGATCGAAACCGCGCACGGCCTCCACCACGCCATCGGGCGTGTCAAAACTCACTTTCAGATCGCGAACGTCGAGCAGCATGCGCCCAGTGTATGACAAGCGCCGTATCACGGGCGGCCAGCGCACGTAGCAAACAGCGCGCGGCCGCGCGCCGTAGGCGCTCGACGCATCGACCGGGCCCGAAAAACCGATGCCGTGCAGCCTGATGCGCGGCCGCGGCACAGATCCGTTTGCCCGGATTGCATGCACTTTCCCGAGTCGGCGGCTGCACCTTTAACGCGCAAGGCCTTTCAAAATAAAGGCCGGCGAGGGCCGATTCAGCCGCCTGGCGGTTGTTTTGCGGGTTGGCACCGAAACTGCATGCAGTGGCTCGTCCTCTTCATGACAGCCCTTTCAAGGATGGCGCCCGGCAACGAATCGTATCCGCAGCCCCGTGGGGCGCTCGCACGCGAAGGCACGAGCGTCGACGACATGGTTACGCGCCTGTCGGAAGAGATCGTGGCCGGGCGCTGGCCGCCGGGTACCCGGCTGACCGCGGCGGGCATCGCCGCGCGCTTTTCGGTATCGCGCACGCCGGTACGCGAGGCGTTCGGCCATCTGTTCGCCATGGGGCTGGTCGAGCGCCGTCCCAATCGCGGCGTGGTGACCGCCTCGATCGACGCACCCACGCTGTTTGCCATGTTCGAAGCCATGGCCGAACTCGAAGCGGCCTGCGCGCGCTTTTGTGCCTGGCGCATGCCGCTGGCCGAACGACGTGCGCTGCAGGCATTGCACGAGTCTTCGCGCGGGCTGCTCGCAGCGCATCGTCAGGCCGAGTACAGCGCGTTCAACGACCGCTTTCACAGCGCGCTCTACGACGGTTCGCGCAGCGATCACCTGATCGAACTCACGCGGGCGACCCGTGCTCGCCTGCAGCCATTCCGTCACACCCAGTTCGCGATCGAACGCCGCACCCTGCATTCCTTCGACGAACACGCCGCCATCGTCGCCGCCGTGCTGGCCGGCGATGGCGCGGCCGCAGCCGAGGCCGCGCGCGCACACGTGCTTTCGGTCGCGCGCAGCGCGCACTGCTATGTCGAATCGCGCAGCGAGTCCACGCCATGAACGCCTGCGCGCTGCGATCCGAAGCGCACTGCGTACCGCTGCGCCCCACGGCGGCGGTACCCCATGACCCCTTTGTAAATCCTATCGACCGTTTCATTTGAGGCATCAACCATGAGCAAGACGCTTTCCCTGCCCGCCGACCCTTACCGCTGGCCGTTCGATACCGAGGTCGAGCTATCGAAACTGGCGGTGATCGTGATCGACATGCAAACCGATTTCTGCGGGCGTGGCGGCTATGTCGATCGCATGGGTTACGACCTGTCGCTGACCCGGGCCGCGGTCGAACCGCTACAGAACGTGCTGGCGGCCGTGCGCCAGCACCCGGAAATCATGGTCATTCATACGCGTGAGGGTCACCGCCCGGAGTAGGTCGATCTGCCCGCCAACAAACGCTGGCGCAGCGAACAGATCGGCGCGACGATCGGCGAGCCCGGCCCCTGCGGACGCGTGCTCACGCGCGGCGAGCCGGGCTGGGAAATCATCCCCGAGCTGGCGCCGGCCGACGGCGAGATCGTCATCGACAAGCCGGGCAAGGGCTCGTTCTATGCCACCGATCTGGAGCACGTCCTGCATACCTGCGGGCGCAGCCATTTGATCATCGGCGGCATCACCACCGATGTCTGTGTTCACACCACGATGCGGGAAGCCAACGACCGCGGCTTCGAGTGCCTGATGCTCACCGACTGTACCGGCGCCACCGAGATCCGCCACCGGGATGCGGCGATATCGATGATCAGCATGCAGGGCGGCATCTTCGGCGCGACCGCGCCCTCCTCGGCCCTGCTGGCCGGGCTCGAATCCGCCTGATCGCCAACCGAGGCAATCGGTCCACGCACATCATCGACAAGAGCCGCTCATGAGCGATACCGCACACAATACCCAGCCCGCATCCACCCACGAGTTCGAAAACGAGCCGGTGCCGTCGACGCATCGGCATTCGCTGCTATCGGTCACGCTGGTCTGGATCGGCTTTCCGCTGGTCGTGACCGGCGGTTTTCTCGGCAGCGAACTGACCCGGGCCCTGGGCTTTGAGCTCGCCCTGCTGGCGATCGTGGCCGGCAACCTCGTCATGTTCGCCTATGTCGGCGCCCAAAGCGTCACCGCCGCCCGAACCGGCCGTTCGTTTCCGCTGTTGTCGCGGGACGTGTTCGGCCCGCGGGCCGCACAAGTTGTCTCCGCGTTTCTGTCCACCCTGGTGGTCGGCTGGTTCGCGGTCCAGACCGGCCTGGCCGGGGCCGGCCTGGAGGACATGCTCGGCTGGCCGGCGCTGGTGGTCAGCCTGTTCGCGGGCGCGCTGTTCACCGGCATGACCATGCTGGGGGTGCGCGCGCTGACCGTCGTGGGGGCGCTTTCCGTGCCATTTTTCATCGTCATGGCGATCGCGGCGCTTGCGATCACGCTGTCCGACCATTCCTGGCAGCAGATCGGACGCTATGCCGGCAGCCCCGATGCCAGTGCGATCACTATCGGTATCGGTGTGACCATGGTCATCTCGCTCTTCATCGATTCGGGCACGCTCACCGCCGATTTCACCCGCTGGGCGAAACGTCCGACACATGCACTGATCGCCACGGCGAGCGCCTTTCCGCTGGCCAACGGCCTGTCGATGATGCTGGGCGCGGTGGTCACCGCGGCCGGCACCGCACAGGACGGCAACTTCGCTGCCGTGGTGGCCGGCTATGCGCCCTGGCTGACGCCCATCGCGGCCCTGTTTTTCGTGATCAACTGTGCCTCGGTATGCATGCACTGTCTCTACAACGCCGCGACCGGCTGGAGTCAGGTGGTTTCACAACGTTTCGCCACCATGGCGATCGTGTTCGGCGTGATCGGCACGCTCGCTGCTAGTGCCGGCGTCTGGGACATGCTCATCGGCTGGCTGAGCCTGCTCGGTGTCGTCGTACCCGGGATTGGCGGGGTGATGATCGCGCACTTCGCGCTCAAGGGTGTCACCGGCGAAGCCAACCCGGCAGCCGCGCTGACCGGCTGGGCAGTCGCGGTGGTACTGGCCGCATTCGTCGACACCTTTATTGCCCAGATGTCGGTGGCGGTAACCGCAATGCTCGGCGGCGGCGCAGGCTTCTGGCTCGCGGATCGGTTCGGCATCGGCCACGGCACGGACGCGGCCACACACTCGAACCGAGCCGCGTCGCGTGCCGAGGTGCGCCGGCCATGAACCAATCGCCGCAAACCCTTGCCATCCCCGATGCCGGACCACGCGACGGTCCCGGCTGGGCCGCCTTGCGCGAGGGCGTTCAGATATTCGTACTACAACCCGGCTACGAACAGACCCCGCGGATGGCCCTGCTCGACTATCTGCCAGGCGCATGGGTGCCGTGGCATCGCCATACCGGCGACGAGCATATTTACGTGCTCCAGGGCAGCCAACAGGACGAGAACGGACGCTATACGGCCGGCAGCTATGTTTACAACCCGGCTGGCAGCGCTCACAGCGTGGCCAGCCCCGAGGGCTGTCGAGTGCTCATCCAGTGGTTCGCGCCCGTCGCCTTCGAATGATGGGCGGGCGCTAGCGGTCTTTGGGGTCCAGCGCGTCGCGCAGGCCGTCGCCGATGAAGTTGAAGCAGAACAGCGTGGCGGCGAGAAACACGGCCGGCACGATCAAAAGCCAGGGGGCACGATTCATTTCGTCGGCGCCGTCCTTGATGAGCGCGCCCCAGGACGTGGCCGGTTCGGCCACGCCCAGGCCGAGAAAGCTCAGAAACGATTCGAACAGAATCACCTGCGGGATGGTGAGGGTGATATACACCGCCACCACGCCGAGCAGGTTGGGCACGATATGGCGGGCGATGATCGACACCGCCGGCGCGCCGGACATACGCGCGGCTTCGATGAACGGCTGTTGTTTGAGCGCGAGCGTTTGCCCGCGCACGATACGGGCCATGTCCAGCCAGTTGATCGCACCGATGGCCACGAAGATCAGCAGGATATTGCGGCCGAAGAACACCATCAGCAGGATCACGAAGAACAGAAACGGCATCGCATAGAGAATATCCACGATGCGCATCATCACCCCGTCCACGCGCCCGCCGGCATAGCCGGCCGTGGCGCCGTAGGCCACGCCGATGATCAGGCTCACGAGCGTGGCCACGAAGCCGATCATCAACGAAATACGCCCGCCTTCGAGCGCGCGTACGAACAGATCCCGCCCCAGCCCGTCAGTGCCGAACCAGTGGGCATCAACGCTGGTCGGGGCGACCCAGATCGCGCCGTAGTCCTGGGCGAAGTAGTTGTGCGGCGACAGCCACGGCCCCACCACCACCGCGACCACGATGAAGCCGAGCACGCCGATCGAGGCCAGCGCGGCCTTGTTCGAGCGCAGCCGGCGCAGCGCATCCGAAAACAGGCTGCGTCCGCGTACCGCCTGCTCCATTTTCTTGCGGCGCCCGAACATCATGGGCGACACGGCTCGATTGAAGGCATTGCCCGCCCCATCAGTAGCTCACCCGCGGGTCGAGCCAGCCGTAGAGCAGGTCCACGGCCAGATTGAAGGCCACGATCAGGATGCCGTAGAACAGCACCACGCCCATCACCAGCGTGTAATCGCGGTTGAGCGCGCCCTGGACAAAGAACTGGCCCAGGCCCGGAATGCCGAAGATCGTCTCGATGACCACCGAGCCGGTGATGATGCCGGCCGCGGCCGGGCCGAGAAACGACACGATCGGCGTGAGGGCTGCAGGCAGCGCATGCACCCACACCACGCGCGTGGCCGACAGGCCCTTGGCACGGGCGGTACGTATATAGTTCGAACGCATGACTTCGATGGTCGAGCCCCGGGCCAGGCGGGCGACATAGGCCATCATCGCGGTGCCCAGCGCGAGTACGGGCATGACATAGTTCTGCCAGCCGCCCAGGCCGCCGGCCGGCAGCCAGTCGTTGTAGACGGCGAGCACCAGAATCATCAGCGGCGCGAGCACGAAATTGGGAATCGAGATGCCCAGCATGGCGATCGCCATGGCGCCGTAGTCGGCCGGCCGATTCTGGCGCAGGGCCGCCAGCATGCCCAGCGGTATGCCGAAAATCAGCGCGAACGCCAATGAGGCGGCGCCGAGCTTGAGCGAAACCGGAAAACCCGAGGCAATCAGGTCGTTGACGCTGGTATCGCGATACTGGAAGGAGGGCCCGAAATCGAAATGGGCGATATCCCAGATATAGCGTCCGTACTGCTGGTAGAGCGGCTCGTCGAGGTGGTATTTGGCTTCGAGGTTGGCCCGTACCTGGGGCGGCAGCTCGCGATCGGCGTCGAACGGCCCGCCGGGTGCCGCGCGCATCATCACGAACGCCAGCGTCAGCAGGATGAACAGGGTGGGAATCGCCCCGAGCAGGCGGCGTAGCGCATAGCTCAACATGATCTGGCGCGCCTAGTTCGCGAGATTCGTATCGACCTGTTCACGGTTCGATCGACAGATCCTTGCTGTAGTAGGAATCCAGCGGGTTGCCTTCGAAGCCCTTCACGTAGTCCTTGATCAGATACTTGCTGACATAGAAATAGATCGGAATGATCGGGCTGTCGGCCAGCAGTACGGCCTCGGCTTTCTTCATGACCTTCATGCGCTCGGGCTCGTCGGGCATATGTGCCTGTTTTTCCTGCAAGCGGTCATATTCGGCGCTGGCATAGCCGGTGCCGTTGAGCCCGAACTTCGAATTCATCAACT
The DNA here is from genome assembly GCF_964012375.1 of uncultured Salinisphaera sp. Lineage (NCBI taxonomy): Bacteria > Pseudomonadati > Pseudomonadota > Gammaproteobacteria > Salinisphaerales > Salinisphaeraceae > Salinisphaera > uncultured Salinisphaera sp. Next base: position 29,998 of record NZ_CAXGSH010000021.1, on the reverse strand, counting down.
CGAAGAAGGTATTCGGGTCGTTGTAGTCGCCGATCCAGGCCAGCCGATAGGCCTCGGTGTCGGTGCCCTGGCGCACGCTGTCGAGAAAGACCTTCCATTCCTCGTTGCGCAGCGACACCTCGGCGCCGAGCACGCTGCGCCACATCGCGGCAATGACCGAGGCGATCTTCTTGTTGCCTTCACCGCTGTTGTAGCGAATCTCCACCTTGAGCGGCTTGTCCTGCGAATAACCCGCCTTTTTGTAGAGTTCCTGTGCCTTGGCTTCACGCTGGGCGGTTGAGAGCTTGGCCCAGTCGAACTGGGCGCCGGCATAGCCTTCCACCACCGGCGGAATCCAGCCGTGGGCCGGGATTTCGTCGCCGCGGGTGATCTTGTCGACGATGGTGCGCCGGTCGATCGCCATCGACAGCGCCTGGCGCAGCTCGGGGGCATCCTTGAACGGCGGGCGTTTGACGTTCAGGCCGTAGTAGTAGACGCCCAGCGTCGGCTCGGCGTGCAGCTGGGCCGGAATATGTTTCTTGATCGTCTCCAGCCGCGAGATCGGCACGGTGGTGGCCCAGTCCAGTTCGCCGGCCTGATAGCGCGACAGCGCCGAGTTCTGATTGGTGATCGGATAGAACTCGACGCGACCGATCGAGGTATTGGCATCGTCCCAGTATTCGGGGTTGCGCTCGAGCGCGATCATCGAGTTCACGCGCCAGCTTTCCATGCGGTAGGCACCGTTGGTGACCGCGTTGCCCGGCTGGCTGAATGCCGCGCCGTACTCTTCAACGGCCGGCCGATAGACCGGATAGCTGATGCTATGCGCCAGCGTGCCCAGGAAATACGGCGTGGGCGCAGTAAGCGTGATTTCGAGCCTGTGCTCGTCCACGGCGCGTACGCCAAGCGCCTGTGGCGGCTTTTCGCCGGCGATGATCGCCTTGGCGTTGACGATAGCCGCATGCAGCTGGGCATAGGGCGAACCGGTGGCCGGGTCGACGCTGCGCCGCAGGCTGTAGACATAGTCCTGTGCGGTCAGCGGCTCGCCGTTGGACCAGCGCAGGTCGTCGCGCAGCTTGAAGGTATAAACCCGCTCGTCGTCGTCCACCTCCCAGGATTCGGCATCGGCCGGCTTGATCGCGCCGCTTGGCGAAATCTGCACCAGCCCCGAATACAGGTCGCGCAGGACGTTGGCCGCGGGCACGCTGCGGGCTTGATGCGGATCCAGGCTTTCCGGCTCGGCGCCGTTGCCGCGACGCAGGACCGTGCTGCCGTCTTCACGGATTTCCGGCGTGCTCTTGACCGGGAATTTTTCCGACTCGTCGCTGCTGCAGGCCGTGATCAACAGCGCGACAAACAACACACACCCGAACGCTCGAAGCTTGTTCAATTTGGCCCCGCAAAACCGCTTAGCTGATCGATTCGCTAGGTTACACGATTGTTTCCTGCGCAACGCAAGGCAACGCACGCCATCGACGGGTGCGCTATCGCGCCCGTGCCGGCCCTACGTCTTTACGGGTTCGCGGGGCGAAGGCGTGGCCGCTCAGGCGGTCTTGGCCAGCTTCATGCCGAGCTTTTTCAGATGCACCAGCAGCAGCGAGATCGCGGCCGGCGTCATGCCCGGAATACGCGAAGCCTGGCCGATGGTGGCCGGGCGTACGTCCTCGAGCTTGCCACGCAGTTCGTTGGACAGTCCGGATACGGCGCCATAATCCAGATCGGCCGGCAGGGTGGTGGCCTCGTGCTGGCGCGTTTTTTCGATCTCCGCGCTTTGGCGACTGATATAGCCCGCGTACTTGGCCTGGATCTCGACCTGTTCGCCCACCGCTTGTGCCGTTTCGGCGTTGAGCTGCGACAGGTCCGGCGCGCCCACGCTGTCGATCGCTACCACGCCGGCATGATCCACGCCCGGGCGCTTGAGCAATTCGGCCGCCGACGTGGCCTGCTTGAGCGCGCTGCCCAATACGTGTTCGCCGCGATCGGGGCCAAAATCTTCCGGCTTGACCACGATCGCCGATAATCGTGCCTGCTCGGCAGCCACCGCGTCGCGCGCCGCCTCGAACGCCGCCCATCGCGCGTCGTCGACCAGCCCCAGTTCTCGGCCCACGGGCGTCAGGCGCGTATCGGCATTGTCTTCGCGCAGCAGCAGACGATGCTCGGCGCGCGAGGTGAACATGCGGTAGGGCTCGATCGTGCCGCGGGTGATCAGATCGTCCACGAGCACGCCCAGATAGGCTTCGTCGCGCCGCGGCCACCAGGCGCTTTCGCCGGCCACCGCGCGCGCGGCGTTGAGCCCGGCCAGCAGGCCCTGGGCGGCGGCTTCTTCATAGCCGGTGGTGCCATTGATCTGGCCCGCGAAATACAGGCCGGCGATGGCGCGGGTTTCCAGCGTGTAATTCAACGCGCGCGGGTCGAAATAATCGTATTCGATGGCATAGCCGGGGCGTGTGATATGCGCATGCTCGAAACCGGCGATCGAGCGCACGACCTTCTGCTGGGTTTCGAACGACAGGCTGGTGGAAATACCGTTGGGATAGACCTCGGCCGAGGTCAGCCCTTCCGGCTCGATGAAAATCTGGTGCGAGGCCTTGTCGGCAAAGCGCACCACCTTGTCCTCGATCGACGGGCAATAGCGCGGGCCGACCGAGTCGATCTGGCCCGAATACATGGCCGATTCGCCGATATTGTCGGCAATGATCCGATGGGTGGTTTCGTTGGTGTAGGTGATATGACAGCTCACCTGGCGCGGGTGCTCGGCGCGCTTGCCCATGAACGAAAACACCGGCGCCGGCTCGTCGCCCGGCTGTTCGGCCAGCTGCGAGTAGTCGATGCTCTTGGCATCGATACGCGGCGGCGTGCCGGTCTTGAGACGGCCCACCGGCAGATCCAGCGCGCGCAGGCGCTCGGCCAAGGCGTTCGAGGGCGCATCCCCCGCGCGACCGCCGCCGAAGCGCTTGTGGCCGATATGAATGGTGCCGCCGAGGAACGTACCGACCGTGAGCACCACCGTGGGCGCATGAAAGGCCAGACCCATGGTGGTCATCACCCCGGCCACGCGGTCGCCGTCGACGATCAGATCGGCCACCGACTGCTGGAACAGCGCCAGGTTGGGCGTGTTCTCGACCATGGAACGCACGGCCGCCTTGTAGAGCGCGCGATCGGCCTGGGCACGGGTGGCCCGCACGGCCGGGCCCTTGCGGGCGTTGAGGGTGCGAAACTGAATACCGCCGCGATCGGCGGCACGCGCCATGACGCCGCCCAGAGCATCGATTTCGCGCACGAGATGGCCCTTGCCGATTCCGCCGATGGCCGGGTTGCAGGACATCTGGCCGATCGTTTCGATATTGTCGGTCAGCAACAGCGTACGCGCGCCCATCCGGGCAGCGGCGGTAGCCGCTTCCGTGCCGGCATGGCCGCCGCCGACCACGATGACGTCGAAATCGGTCTGCGTATTCATTGCGCGCTCCCGCGACATGGCCGCGGCCGAATTGAAAAACAGGCTATTTTAACGTGTTTGTCGTTGCATTTGCCTCATGCACGGATGCCGGCCGGGCACTCGCCGACCGACAGACGTCAGGCGAGCGCGCTCAACGGCCAAACCACCCGGCACTCAAGCCCCGGCTCAAAGCCGCTCGCGGGCGGCTTCGAAGCGGTCGATCATGGCTTTCCAACCGATCTGGTTGCGCCCGTTGAGCGTGAGCCGGCCGCCCTCTATGGTCAGCCGCAGTCGATAAGCCGAACCGTCGTCGACCGCTTCGATCAGGTGCTGCTGAACCAGCTCGGCCAGGGCCCGATCGATATCGGCTTGTTCGATGGTATGCGGCGAACGCCCGCTGGACTGCATCACCTGCACGGCCAGATCGCGGGCCAGACCTGCCGGCACCCGGGTTTCGAAATCCACATCGAGCTGCGATACCACATCGGCCAGCAGACGCGCGCGGCGCATCCGCTCGGGTGCCTGAATACGCAGTCTCAGACGGACATCGCCCTGCGGCGTGGTCAGGCGCAGCCGCGGTATGTCGATACGCGGGCCGCCTGCCAGCACGGCAGGCAACGTCTGGCTGTAGAGCTCGGTCCGGGCGGCCTCGTCGAGTTCGCCGGTTTCGATATCGCGCAGCCGCCCGACCTGATTAAAAAGCGCCTGCCCGGCATGCACATCCAGATCGGCGACCTGGGCTTCGAATTGCAGCGGCCCGTATTCCTGGTTATCGAGCACCGCGCGCGCAATCCGCCCGTCCAGACGTGCGCTCACGCGCCCCGACGCGCCCGGCAGGCTTTGCCACTGCCAGGCCAGCGTCTGTAGCAGCAGCGCCTGGCCCAGCCCGTCGGCCAGACTCAGCGAACGCGCCCGTACCGAGCCGCTGCCCGAGGCATCCAGCCGTGCTTCGAGATCATGCCAGGCCAGCTGTCCACCCTCAGCGCCGACGATGCTGAACTCGGGCGCATTCGCTTCCACGGTAATCGGCCCACCGGCCAGCGGTATCTGTGCGCGTGCTTCGATCGGCGCGGTTTCGATATGCGCCAGCAGCCGATCGCGCGAAATATCCAGCGTGCGCCCGTCGAGGCGCAGCCGCGAGCGGGCCACTGCATCGAATCCCACCCGCGTGACCAGCCGCAGCGGTGCCAGGGCCGGCTCGAATACGCGGGTTGGCCACAGCGATGCCAGATCGATATCGGTGACGCCCACCCCGAGGCTGGGTTCGAAGCCGTCCCCCTGGGCCAGCGGCGCATCGAAGGGCAGCGGACCGTGATGAATCCGGGTACGCAGGGTCGTTCCGGCACAGGGCGGCGCCTGACAAAGGGGCGCCGCGAGTTCGATGCGCACGTTGGCGGTGGAACTCAGCCAGCCACGCTCGAAGCGGGCATGGGTGACCCGGGTGACCCCGGGGCGCTCGAGTCGGGCAACGACGTGGGCGAACTCGCGCTCCAGATAGAGACCGACCAGCGCCGGCGCGGCCACGGCCAGACACAGCAGCGTCAACAGCCCCAGCAGCAGCGTCTTGCGGATCATGACTGTTTCAACGCTGGATCTTCGGACGTGGGCCGGCGAAACGCGGGGCCTTGTCGCCGCTGTGCCACCACGGCACGGCCTCGGCCGTGAACGCATGGACGGCAATACGTACCGCGGGCGCACGATCGAGCGTACCGGCGCGTACCCGGACGGTCTGCGGCGCATCGTCGCGCCGACTGATCAGCGGCGAACCGCAGCAGCCACAGAAAAGGCGATGCTTGCCCGGCGAAGATTCATGGCTGCGTATATGCGCCTGCCCGCCGAGCCACTCGAAACAGCTTCGATCGACCGGGATATTGGTCGCAAACGGGCCGCCCTGGGCCTTCTGGCAGCTATGGCAATGGCAAACCTGAATATCGGCCAGCGGGCCGGTAATCGCATAGCGTACGGCGCCACACAGACAGCCGCCTTCGATCATGATCGCGCCTCGTCATCGAAATCGAGCACCGCCCCATCATAGAACCGACCCCGGCATAATGCATGCTGGCACAAACCTTGTTTCTGCAAACCCATGCCTGATGCAAGCTCTACCAAACCCGCGCCCCGTCAGCCGCTGATCGACTGGCTCGCGCCGCTCTACGGCGAAGCTGCCGCGACCGACTGTATAGACCGCGCGGCGAGCGCCGCGTTGCGCCACGGCCTGCCGATCGAGTCGACCACGCCGATCGATCAGGCCTTCAACGTGATGATCACCTACGGCGATATCGTTCAGCGCCCGGGCGAGGCGCCGCTGGCCACGCTGAAGGCCTTCATGGCCGAACATCTGGCGGACTCGATCGCGGCCATTCATATCCTGCCGTTCTATCCGCACAGCTCGGACGACGGTTTTTCGGTGATGGACTATCGCGCCGTCGACCCGCAGCTGGGCAGCTGGGACGACGTGGCGGCACTGGGCGACGATCATCCGCTGATGTTCGATCTCGTGCTCAACCATGCCTCGCGCAAGGGGCAGTGGTTTGCCAACTATCTGGCCGATGTCGATCCCGGCCGCGACTATTTCATCGAGGTCGACCCGGCCACCGACCTGCGGGCGGTGGTTCGCCCGCGCAGCACGCCGCTGCTCGCGGAAGTGGCCACGGCACGCGGCACGCGCCATCTATGGGCCACCTTCTCGGAAGATCAGATCGACCTGAACTTCGCCAACCCGATGGTGCTGTCCGAATTCATCGACATCATCTTCGAATACGTCGCCCGCGGCGCGCGCCTGCTGCGCCTGGACGCGGTGGCCTTTCTCTGGAAGGACATCGGCGGGCCCTGTATTCATCTGGCCCAGACACATCGGCTGATCAAGTTCCTGCGTGCGCTGCTGGCCCACTATGCCCCCGGCGTGCAGCTGATTACCGAAACCAACGTGCCGCACGTAGAGAACATCTCCTATCTCGTGGACGGCGACGAGGCCCATGTGGCCTACCAGTTCGCCCTGCCGCCGCTGGTCGCCGACGCGTTGCTCACTGGGGATGCGAGCACGCTCAGCCACTGGGCGCGCAGCCTGCCGGCCCTGCCGGCGGGCTGTCATTTCCTGAATTTCACCGCCAGCCACGACGGCATCGGACTGCGCGCGGTGGAGTCGATCCTGGGTAGCGAAGCGATCGAACAGCTGGTGGATACCGTGCGCCAGCGCGGTGGCTTTGTGTCCACTCGTGCCGTCGCCGACGGCTCGCACAAGCCCTACGAACTCAATATCTCCTATTACGACCTGCTCGCCGCCGCCGAAGAGCGCGATACGCCGCTGCATATGGAACGCTTTATCTGCAGCCAGGCGATCGCCATGGCGCTGGCCGGTATCCCGGCGCTGTACTTCCACAGCCTGACCGCGACCCACAACGACCTGCCCCGGGTCGAGGAAAGCGGGCGCTATCGCACCATCAACCGCCGCAAATGGGATGTCGGGGAGCTGGAATACCAGCTGGCCAGCCAGAGCCATCACGCCGCGGTGTTCGCACGTTTGAAGCATCTGCTGGCGGTGCGCGCGCGCCAGCCTGCCCTGCATCCGGATGCCACCCAGGCGCTGGTGGATCTCGGCCCCCATCTGTTCGCCGTGCAACGCCGCGGCCAGGGGCAGACGTTGTTGGCGCTGCATAATGTGACCGACCGCCCGGTCAAGGTGCCTGCCCATGTCCTGCCCGAGGCGCGGGTGCGGCGCAACGTGGTGGCATCCACCGAAATCAGCGGCTCGAGCCGCTCGATTACGCTGGGCCCTTACGAAGTCGCCTGGATCAGTGCCTAGCCGGCGCGCCCGCGGGCCCGCCGCTGGGCCGGCTCGTGTGCGCTCTTGCGGCTGTGCTCCATGCGATCGAAATGACCCACTGCCACACGGTTACGGCCCTGTGCCTTGGCGTCGTAGAGCAGTTGATCGGCACAGGACAGCACCGAGGAAAGCGAATCCCGGTCCTGTGGCTGCGCCACATGGCACAACCCGATACTGACCGTGACCACCGATGCGACGTCGGAGGTCGCATGCGATATCGCGGCCTGCTCAACCGCGGCCCGCAGTGCCTCGGCATGCTCTTCGAGCTTGTGCTGATCGCCTTCGATCCAGAACGCCACGAACTCTTCGCCGCCGTAACGCCCGCACACATCGAGCGGACGCCGAGCGTGGGCGGAAATGACCGCGGCGACCTGGCGCAGGGCTTCGTCGCCGGCCGGATGGCCGTAATGGTTGTTATAGGCACCGAACTTGTCGATATCGATCATGGCCAGGCCGTAGTCGGCGCGTACGCGCACGGCATGAGCGTGGGCGGTGGCAAGCGCGTTTTCCAGCGCATGACGATTGAGCAGCCCGGTCAAACCGTCGTGGCGGGCCACCAGCTGCAATAGCTGGCGGTCGAGCCAGCTGCGCCGCAGCACGTACTCATTGCTGTATTGCAGATAGATCGCAAACAACGCCAGCACGCCCGCCGCGGCGAGATGGTAGTAATCCGCGGGGCTGGAATTCACCACCCAGACCTCGGTTGCCAGCGTAATGACGACCAGCAGGATAGCGACCGGCAATATCAGCCAGGAGCGCACCCGTCCGAGCGCGACAACCGCCACCAGCGCCACGCCCAGAAATTCGATCGGAAAATCGGCGCCATAGCGGTTGAGCAGGATATGGTTGGCCAGCAGCCCCATGCTCACGATCGCAAACTGGCCGGTGATGACGTATTCGGTGACCGCCGAATGGCGACAGCAAATGCACCATATGAGTGCAGACAGGACAACCGGGCACAGCAGTCCGATAAGCAGCCCGCGCGAGTAGCCGGCCGCCGCGTACGGCACGCCAAAATACGCGGTATCGAACAGCGGGCTGACCAGCAACACGGTCAGCGCCAGCACCAACAGCCCAACCCGGTTGACCCGCCCCGCGTCGTTGTTATGCAGGCGAAACGCGCGTTCGAGGGTTGGCTCGAAACGCAGGCCGCCAAAGCCGTCCTCCAGCTGCTGCCGGATCAAGCTGACCATTTCCGGCGCCGACTGCGTCTTTTCGATCTCGCGCGAACTCGCCAGGGCGTTGGTATTGGGCAACTTCGCCATCAAAGGGGTCCTTGCACGCGTTATCGCATGCTGTCATTACACGGCGCAGCGTGACGCTCTGCTGAACAGTCGCGCAGGCATTGCACCGATAGACTCAACCCCTTCTGGCAGCAAGGGCTTCTGCGTGATCGGCCTCTACGGCCGCATGAAAATCGGCCAGAAAATCGGGAAAGGCAGCGCGCACCCGGTTCCAGGTGGGCATGAACGGAACTTCCATGGGGTTGGCGACGTACTGTTCGCCCGCCTTGATGATCGCCTCGACGAAGACTTCCACCGTCTTTTCTTCTTTATGACGATCGTAGCTCAAGCCGTTAATCTGTGCATCGAAATAGAACCGCTCGACGGTGTCCAGCGCATTGCGTAGATACGCCGCCTTGATGGTGCGAACGGTTTCCGGCGTGAGCACCACGCCGTAGGTGGCCAGCTTGCGATAGAGCGCGCGGGCGATATCGGCGCTCATCTTGGCCAGCCCGGTATCGGCCTCGTGATCGGAGACGGGCTGGTGCTTGTGATCGTAGGCATCGGCAATATCGACCTGACAGATCGCATTCGGCGTGTAGTTGCGATGCACTTCCGCAAGAATCCCGATCTCCAGGCCCCAGTCGCTGGGAATACGAATGGATTCGGCCACCGACGCGGTCATTGCACACTCGCCGGACAGCGGATAGCGAAAGCTGTCCATATAGCGCAGATATTCCATCTCCCCCACCACCGTCATCAACGCCCGGACCAGTGGCGTGACGAAAAGACGCGCCACCCGGCCGTTGATCGCGCCGTCAGCCACCCGGGCGTAGTAGCCCTTGGCGAACTTGTAGGTGAAGTTCGGATGCACCATCGGATAGAACAGTCGGGCGAGCAGGTCGCGGTCGTAGGTCTTGATATCGCAGTCGTGCATGGCGAGCACGCGGCCCCGGCCAGAGGCCAGGAAATAGCCCATGCAGTTCCAGACGTTGGCCCCCTTGCCTGGTCGCTCGGGCGCCAGTGCTTCAGCGTCGAGCTGATCGTAGAGCCGCTGCAGGCGCGGGCCGTCGTTCCACAGCACCCGGAAGTGCTGGCCCAGACGCCCGAAAAACGCATGCGCGTGCGCGAACTGGGCCTCGTCGGCCGCGTCCAGCCCGATGATGATCTCGTCGAGATACTCGACTTTCGACAATTCATCGACGATATGCGGCAGCGCATCGCCTTCCAGTTCCGAATACAGACACGGCAGGATCAAGGACATGGCGCGCCGCTTGCCAAAGTCACGCAGCTCGGTCTCCAGGGCCTCGATCGGCCGATCGCCCAGGCGATGCAAGGTCGTGATCAAGCCGTTCTGATGAAAATCCGCCATACCGTCCCCTCGTTCAGATTTCGTGGTGGGCGATCAACGCCTCGATAGCCTCGGCCCAGCCGGCGGGGCCGATACCGCGCGCATGACGGATATGCCCGGTCGTCGGCGCATGATAGCTGCCGTCGGGCCGCGCCACCCAGTAGCCGATATCCGCGGCCTCGAGCATGTCGGCATCGTTGCCACTATCGCCTAACGCTACAGCAAGAATCGGGCCGTGCGCGCGCTCATAGCGCGCGCGCAGCCAGGCCACGGCATCGCCCTTGTGGGCCTGCCCGAGCACATGTACAAAACGTCCGCCTACCCGGACTACCCGGCCCGCTGCGGCCACCTCGGCAGAAAACGCTTCGAGTGCGGCCTGGCTGTCCTGCCATAGCAGCGGCTCCGATGCGCTGCGATCCAGGGCCTGGGCTGCGCTGGCTTTATCCAGGCCGGTGGCCTCGGCGACATCATCGATTTCCATATCGCCGAAACCGGTAAAACGAAAACCATGTTCGCTGCGCAAACGGACCACAAGCGACCGCAGCGCGTCGCGTTCGGCACCCAGCGTGGTGAGGGCAACCGGCGTCTGGGCATCGCAGCGCGCACCGTCGAAATAACCCTGCGGTACCGCCACCGCGCCGCCGTTTTCCACCGCAAAGGGATGCGCGTTGCCCAGCGCGATGCGCAAGGCCGCTACTTCGGCAGCGGTCTTGCTGGTGACGATACATACCGGTACATCGTGCGCGGCCAGCAGCGCCAGCGCCTGGGCCGCCGGCTGCCAGTCGTAATCGTCGTGGCCGAGCAGCGTGGCATCGAGATCGGTGAATACGACCGCCGAAGAGCGCGCCATTCTCATCGTGTGTCCCCCGCCAACGCAGCAGGCCGAAAGAGGGCCAATGTCGAATCAGTCATGGTATTGCGGCCCCTGGGTGGTAAACGAAGGGCGCCGTAAGCAACGCTCGCGTGTCGTGCGTAAGCCCTTGGCAACGCAAATACAGATAACATGGCAGGGTTGATATGCATGGCATCGTGCCAGGCGCTTCTTTCGGCAATATGGCTCGGGCGGGAACTTCGACTATGCGCATACTCGTGATTGAAGACAACGAGGATCTTGCCGCCAATATCATCGATTTTCTTTCAGCCCGCCATCACGTCATGGACTCTGCCAGCGACGGCGTCACCGGCCTGCATCTGGCGGTGGTCAACGATTACGACGCAATCGTGCTGGATCTGATGCTGCCGGGTATCGACGGCTTTGACCTGTGCACACGGCTGCGCAGCGAGGCCGACCGGCAGACGCCGATTCTCATGCTCACCGCGCGTGACACCCTCGACGATAAGCTGGCCGGTTTTGCCTCCGGCGCCGACGACTACCTGATCAAACCGTTTTCGCTGCTCGAACTCGATGCGCGGCTGACCGCGCTCGGCAATCGCGGCCCGCGCCAGAGTCAGCACGTGCTGCGCGTGGCCGATCTCGTGCTCGACCTCGACACCTGGCAGACCACGCGCGATAACAAGCGCGTAACCCTCACGCCCACCGCGCTGCGGCTGCTGGAAGTGCTCATGCGTGCCTCCCCCCGGCTGGTGCGGCGCCATGAACTGGAAACCGCGATCTGGGGCGACCATCCGCCGGATTCGGAAGCCCTGCGCACGCATATCCATGCTCTGCGCGCGGCTATCGACAAACCGTTTGGCACGCCGCTGCTGCATACAGTACCCACCATGGGGTACCGGCTGATCGCGCCGGACACGGCCTAGGCTTGTTTCGCCCGCTTCACAGCCTGCAGCTTCGGGTCACCGCCGCGCTGGCCCTGTTCGTGGCCGTCATGGCCGCGCTGATCGTACTGACCCTGTTCGCGATCAACGAGCGTCTCGAGCACGATTTGCTGGATGGCATGGTCGCCCACGAGCTCAGCGAGCTGGAAGCCGAATACCCGATCGAAGGCAAGGCCGCGCTGCCCAATTCGGCCACCATCAAGGGCTTCGTCGTCGAGCCCGACCAACTGCAAAGCCTGCCCGAGCCACTGCAGCCGCTGCCGCTGCACACCAGCGGCGCCAACCTCAGCTACGGCGGACGCAGCTACCGGGTGGCCAGTACCGTCATCGACGGCAAACGCGCCTTTCTGGCTTACGACACCACCGCGATCGAATCCCGGCAGTCGGTGTTTCGGGCTGCCTTGATCGCTGCGGTCGTGATCGTGTTTGCTCTGGCGCTACCGCTGGGTATCTGGATCGCCCGGCTCAGCCTGAAACCCATCAATCAGCTTGCCGATCACGTGGCCCGTCTTGAACCGGGTGCGCCCGGGCCGGCCTTGGCCGAACGCTTCGACGGCTACGAGGTCGGCGCCATCGCCCGGGCCTTCGACCGCTTCATGCAGCGGCTGGACGGCTTCGTCGAACGCGAACGCAGCTTTACCGCCGACGCCAGCCACGAACTGCGCACCCCGCTGGCCGTCATTCAGGGCGCGCTGGAGGTTCTGCATCAGGATCCGCGCTTTGCCGACAGCGCGCCGCTGACGCGAATTGAACGCGCCTCGACACAGATGGCCGATCTGATCGAATCGCTGCTGTTCCTCGCCCGCGACGAGGACCGCAGCATTTCCAGCGAGCAACAATGCCGGGCGGATCTCGTGGTCGGCGAACTGCTCGATGCCTACAAACCGATGCTCGGCAAGAGCCGGGTGGAAGTCGCCGCCCTCGATGCCTGCCCTCTGGCAGCGCCGCGCATCGCCGTGGTCATCGTCTTCGGCAACCTGCTGCGCAACGCGATGCGCCACGGCGGCCCCCATATCCGGGTCACGCTGGCCGACGGCGTGCTCAGCGTTGCCGACGACGGCCCCGGCATGACCGCCGAACAACGACGCCAGGCATTCGAGCGCGGCTTTCGCCACGGCCGTGGCGCCGGCCTGGGGCTGGGTCTATATCTGGTTCAACGCGTCGCGCAACGCTACGACTGGCAGCTGCGCATGACCAGTCGACCGCATGAAGGCACCCGCGTGGAGGTCCGCTTTGCGCCGCTTGGCAGAACCGTATGAACCGGCGCGGCGTAGCCGGCCTTCGTGCTCACGAACGGGCCAACGCGCCGATGCCTTAACATATTCTTGACGTTGGATTGACGGTTCGCGCAGGGCCGTAAGCGCATCATCAGCGCGTTTTCGTACTCAGCAGGAGCGCACATGGCGCAGACTGGCGATGTGAACGCGACCGGCATCAAGGCCTGGATCAAACGCCTGCGCCGCGGCAACCGACAGCGGCTCAACCGGTTGATGACCCGCCTGTTCGGCACCGTGGAACCCCGTTCGCGCCCGCTGGCCGGGGATACCCGCCGTATTCTCGTGGTGCGGTTGAATAAACGCCTGGGCAATATCCTGTTCCTGACGCCAATGCTGCGCAGCCTGGCGGCCTCTCTGCCAGCGGCCACCATCGACGTGGTGATCGAGGATCCACGCCAAAAACCGTTGCTGGAAAGCCTGCCCGCCATCGGTCAGGTGTGGGTACGGGAAAAATCCCTGCCGGCGACCATCCGCCTTCTTCGCCAGCTGCGCTCGGTTCGCTACGATCTGGCCATCGACCCCAGCGGTAACTCGGCCAGTAACCGCCTGGCCCTGGCCCTGGCCGGCGCGCGCCAGCGCATGGGGTTTGCCGCACGCGATCAGTGGGTGCGCCTCACCCATGCCGCGCCGCGTGCAGAAAGCCGGCATCAGGCGATCCAAGCCGTGGAGCTGCTTACCTCCAGCGTCGCCGACTTTTCGTGGAAAACCTTCGAAACGCTTGCCGTATTCCCGCACGGCCCGTCGAATGCCGCGGCGCAACGCTACTGGCAGGCCGCCTTCACACCACCGGTCCGATCCACCACGCCCACCGTCGGGTTCTTCACACGGGCGACCGGCGCCAAACAGCTCGAAACCGGCTTTTGGCAAGAGTTTGTTGCACTGTTCAAGCAGCGCCTGCCGAACGCGCGACTGTTACAGATTCGAGCTCCCGACCAGCCCGAGCCGATCGAGCCCGGCATCGCCAGCGTGTCGATCGCCGAACTCGACGTCCTCGCCGCGCTGCTCGGGCGGCTCAACGGCTTCGTAGCCGCCGACTGTGGCCCCATGCATCTGGCCGCGGCCGCCGGGGTACCGGTGGTCGGCCTGTTCAAGGCCACCTCCGCGGCATGCTATGCACCGCTCGGTGACGGCTGCACGGCGCTGGAAGGCCCGGCGCTGACCGCTGCCGCCGCCGTAGACGCCGTGAGCCATCGCACCCAGTATCGCGGTTCGCGGGTCGCCTGAATTTTGTTGCCCTGTCAGTCGTCGGGCTAAACTGCGTCATCCTTCGACTGACCCGCGATTGTTATGCCCGACGCGCCTGCCCAGGCGGCCACGGTAAGCTGGCGTGCCCATAGCGGCGCGCAAGCATCCGAGGCAACCGGCTCGATTCATGTCCGCCATGCGGCCGACGCCGACGTATTCAGCTGTCCGCTGATATCCCTGGGCGGCGACTTCGATCAGGAGATATGGCAGATCGCGGCCCCGCTCGAACGCGGTCATGCCGACGGCTGGGACTATGTCGTCGGTGGTGGCTTCGCGTTTGCGGCCCTGCATATCGATGACGGCGAAGATATCGAATCGCCGCACCAGATCCAGCAGGCCGCCATCGATACGTATGGCGCGCTTTTTCGTCTACAGCGCAGCCTCGGCCTGGGCCAGGTCCAGCGCATCTGGCACTGGCTATCCAACGTCACCGCGGGTGAAGACGACGACGAACGTTACCGGCGTTTCTGCCTGGGCCGCGGCCAGGCCCTCGACGCCGCGCCACACGGCATGCCGGTGTTACCGCCGGCCACCCTGGTCAGCAGCCATCGCCGCGGATTGCGCATGCACGCCCTGCTGGGCGATACGTCGGTGGTGCCGGTCGAAAATCCGCGTCAGGTCAGCGCGTATGCCTACCCGCGCGACTACGGCCGTCGCGCGCCGGCCTTCGCCCGGGGCGGGCGCGTACAGCTGGGCAACACGCCCTATCTGCTGATTTCCGGCACCGCCAGCATCGTGGGCCATGAAAGCCGCCATATCGGCGACGTGGCCGCTCAGGCTCACGAAGCCCTCGACAACGTAAGCGCGGTCATGCAAAGCGCGGCATGCTGGTCCGACAGTCGGGGCCTGAGCGCCCTGCAATGCCTGAAGGCCTATATTCGCGACCCTGAAAACGCTGCGGCAGTCGCTGATATCGCCGCCGAACGCGCGCCCGGCGTGCCGCTGGCCCTGCTGCATGCGCCGCTGTGCCGGCCTGAACTGCTGGTGGAATTCGAGGCCCAGATGCCGCTGGCATAAGGCGGGGCAGACGGCACGGGCGTCATATTCCCGTCATTCGCCGCCCCGATACTGGCCGCGCCATATGAATCGGGTGTTGTCATGCGGATCGCCTATGCGGTGATGGGTTACGGTCGTGGCCACGCCATGCGCACGGCCGCGGTACTGCCTGCGCTGGAACGCAATCATGAGGTGCGCGTGTTTGCCGGGCGTGACGCCCACGAAATGCTGTGTACCGATCACGACAGCGTCGAAATTCCGGTCATCGGCTATCAGTACGGACCCAAGGGCCGTATCTGCGCACGGCGCACGCTACGCCACAACGCGCCGAAAGTGGCCGACCTGTTGGTAGCGGGGCCGCGCACGCGTGCGGTCTGGCGCGAAATGGCGCAATTCGCGCCCGATATCGTGATCTCGGATTCCGAAACCTATAGTCACCGCTTTGCCCGCCACCACGGCATTGCGCGCATCGGCTTCGATCATGTCGGCATCATGGCTTTCTGCCACTGCGATTTCGCCCCCGGCGATGCGCTGGCCGGGCGCCGCGATGGACTAGGCTATCGTGCCTTCATGGGCGATCCGGACCGCGTGATCGTGTCCAGCTTCTATCCGGCCACGCCACGCCACGAGCGAATCCGCACGGTCGGCGCCATTCTGCGCGAGCCGGTGCGTCAGGCAAGCCCCAGCCGCGGCGAGAGCGTGCTGGTTTATCTCAACAAGGGCGCACACCAGTACAACGCGGCCATGGAAGCCGCGCTACGCGCCTGCGGCGCGCCGGTCATCGTCTACGGCACGCCCGAACGCGGGCAGCGCGCCAACCTGCACTTCAAGGCACCTTCGCAAAACGGCTTCATCGCCGATCTGGCCGCCGCCGGCGCGGTGGTGAGCACGGCCGGCAATCAATTGCTTTCCGAGGCGATCCATCTGGGCAAACCGGTACTCGCCCTGCCCGAGGACGCGGTGGAACAACGCCTCAACGCCGAGGCGGTTCGACGCATGGGTGTCGGTACGAACGCATCCCTGCACCAACTCACGCCCGGCGTGCTGCGCACCTTTCTCGAACGCGCAGACGATTACGCCCAGGCCACCCATGCGCACCGGCGCGACGGACTCAGCGAGGCCATCGACCTGCTCAACGGCGATATCGCGGCGTTGGGCCGCGGGGCACGCAACAGCCCGGGCCCGCTGGCGTGGCTGACGGGCGCGTACTGAACACGCTGACGCCAGCCCCGCGTTGACGCCGAGCCTGCCTAACGGCGGCGCGCGGTGAGCGTGGTATCGCTTTGCGACAGGCGCGAGCTGCAAGGCCGAATCGCACGGCATGAATAATGACGCGGGGGCCCGCGTGCCGACGGGTTGCGTCCGAACAATCCACCCTGCCGCGTTACTGGTCGTTCATTGGGCACAGCAAACATCTCGCCTCGCGTCTTGCCGGGTGAATTTACGCAAGGCAACGCGGCGATGGGCGCCAGTGTTAACAGGCCCTAACGCGCTGCCGAATCCCGAACGACGTTGGTGGCCTGGTGCTGGAGAATCCGGCGATTGTGCGCGGCGCGCCGTGAGTCGGCGTCGCGCCAGGTCGGCACCGCTTCCAAGCGCGCAATATAGTCCCCCGGCAGACCGTGCTCGCGCGCACCGTGGGTGACGAAATCCCGGTACCAGTCGAAGGGCACGAGCCGATCGTCCAGATATTCGGGGCGGCCACGATAGGTGGCCGCGAGCACGCTGCCTTGTGGCGTGCCGACTTCCAGCTCGACAAACGCATAGGGCGGGCCTTCAGCGGCATGGAGTCGCTCCAGCCGATCCGCGTCCAGCTCATACAGGGCACCGTGGACGATATCGCTATCGTTTCCGGTAAACAGGATATTGCACTTGCCGGATTCATCGCTGCCGTTGAGATGAAAATGCAGCTGATGGCCGGTCAGCCAGGCCCGTCCGGCCGGGCGCACACTGGGCACGCGCTCGGCCAGGCGGGCTATCAGCATGTTCGAGCCGTAGGCAAAATAAAACATCGAAAAGCCGGACGGTGGACGCAGCCGCCTAGGTTACATGCCGACACCGCCAGCCGCGAAGCGCTCCCGCCCGTCTCGAGAGCCAAAAAAAAGACCGCCCGGAGGCGGTCAGTTACGAGGTACTTGTCACAATGGCGGCTCAGGCAGATTCGCCAAGCAGTTTGCGAATCTGGCGGATCGCGCGACCGTGCAGCTGGCATACCCGCGATTCCGACACGCCCAGATGTTCGGCGATCTGGCGCAGGTTGTAGCCGCTTTCGTAATAAAGGTGCATGAGCAGCTGCTCACGCTCCGGCAGGCGGGCGGACGCCCGCTGCACCGCGTCGCACATATCCTGATATTCGACCGTGGCATCCGGCGCAAACTCGATACCGGCCGACACTTCCAATGACGGCTGCTCGACCATGACGGCATCGAGGCTGCCCACATGCGCGAGGGCGACATCGTCGCACAGGCGTCGATATTCGTTCAGGGGCATGCCCATCGCGGCCGCGACTTCATTACTGGGCGCAGCACGACCGCAACGGCGCTCGATATCCAGGCGTGCCTGCTTTACCGCGCGCGCGGCGCGATGCAGCGAACGCGGCGCCCAGTCGCCGCGGCGAATTTCATCGAGCATCGCACCGCGAATACGAATGCCGGCAAACGTGGAAAAACTGGCCTGTTCACCCGGCTGGTAACGCTCCCAGGCCTCGAGCAGACCGATCGTGCCGGCCTGGATCAGGTCTTCGATCTGAACACAGTCGGGCAAACGCTGATGCAACCGCCAGGCGATACGCTTGACCAGCTCCAGGTTCTCATCGACGACCAGGCCGGCCTGTTGAACCGGATTTAGAGTTTGTAATGCCGCGTGCATGCTGTCATCCCCTCGTGTCGGCGCACCGCCATGGGCGATACGAAGTGCCAGTAGCACGTCGCAGAAAGCCCCGACCAGCGCGTGCGAATCGATCTAACGGGTCAGATAGTGCAATCGTCGTGCCCGGTTTCAGTCCTTATTATTTTCAACAACTTACGATGATGTATGACATATATTGGCAGAAACAGCCTGGCGCTGGTGGCACAAACGCCAAAAGAATGACGCTAAGCGTCACTTTATGCCGAGAAAAGTCCGGGCATTCCAGGCCATCGCCGTTGCGGCGGCCGCGCATTGGATACCGCCGCGGTTTTGCGTCGGGCTGGCCCGATCGAGCCCCGAGCCGACAGCACGCCGGTCGCGAATCGATCGTAGCGTCCAGTGATTGCCCAACCCGCGCCTAGCGACACCGTGATCGGCTGGTCGAATCGACGCGGGTCGGGGCTGCGCCATCGCGATCTTCGGACCGGCCATCAGGCTCGCGCTGGCTCACCATGGCAGCGCAAGGGGCGACTGCTGCTCGCCCGTATCGGGCACCAACGCCATCCGGTCGCGCGATGCATGGCCCGCCACATCGGCGCACGCATTATTCATTCGGCGCCAAGACAGCGGATGTATTCATCGGCATTCGACCCTATCGCGAGCTAAGCGTCGGGATCTGTGCGCGGCCTCTTCCAATAGCTCCCCTGCAAAATTACCCGTTTTGATAAGAACTCACGGCAGATGCCCTGTTCGGACAGTGCCGCGAGCGACGGCCACGACCCGGACCAACGCGTTATGATCCAAGGATGGGAACGCCGTGGCGCGTATGCTCGTCGCCGTATTTCCTCCCCATTCGAAACCCGCCTGTATACATGACCGCACAATTCGAACCCACTGCCGGGCCGCGCCTGCGGGGCCAGTCGGACCCGGCATGAACGACGCCACGCCACATATCGTGCTTGCGCCCGACAGCTACAAGGGCAGTGCGAGCGCACTCGATATCGCCCATGCGCTCGCCGAAGGGCTGCAGACGGTCTGCCCACACGCACGCCTGACGCTCGCCCCCATGGCCGACGGCGGCGAAGGCACGCTCGACTGTCTGGCGGCCGGCCGGCAGGTGCGCTGGCAAACCACGCCGATCGTCGCCATCCACGGCCAGCGCATCGAGGCCGCCTGGTTTCGTGATCACGCCGATATTGCCGTGATCGAATCGGCTACGGTGCTGGGTCTGCCGCTGATCGAGGCACGCGACGATGCGCCGCGCCTGCAGGCACGCGGCAGCCATGCCCTGGGCGAACTGATTGCAGCGGCGCTGGACAGCGGTGTGCGCGATTTCATTATCGGCCTGGGCGGCAGCGCCTGTAACGATGCCGGCCTGGGCATGCTGTGTGCGCTGGGTGCACGTGCGCTCGACGTGCACGGCGATACGGTGGCGCCCACTATGGACGGGCTGCTCGCCATGGACCGGATCGATCTCACGGCCATGGATACGCGCCTGCAGCACAGTCGAATTCGGGTGCTTTGCGATGTGGACAACCCGCTGCTTGGCCCCACGGGCGCAAGCCGTGTCTACGGCCCTCAGAAGGGCCTGAGCGAAGCGGACATCCAAGCCGTGGAAGCCGCATTCAGCCGTCTGGCGAACAGTGCCGCGCCGGATTCGCTCGCCGGCGAACGCGGCAGCGGCGCGGCCGGAGGGCTTGGCTTCGCGCTGGCATTGACTGGCGGCGAGCTCTGCTCCGGTGCGAACACGCTGCTGGACATGACGGGGCTCAGACAGACGCTCGGCGAGGCTGATCTGGTGATTACCGGCGAAGGCCGTTCGGATACGCAGACGCTTTCGGGCAAGTTGCCGCTGGCGATCGCACAGGCTGCCGGGCACACGCCGACGGTTCTGCTTTCCGGCACGATCACCGATGAGGCCCGTGCCGAGCTGGGCTCATACTTCGCGCGCTGCTATACGCTGGTCGAACGCGCCGGCTCGGTGGCAGCGGCCCTGGCCGACCCGCTGCACTGGGTGCGCCGCACCGCCGCCGACATCGGCACAGGGCTGGCAAGCCTGATCGATACGCCGCAACGCTGAGCGAACCGGTCGGGCGCTATTCCTCGATCAGCAGCGCGCGATAGTTCATGTAAACCAGGCGCACGAGGGTGTATTCGAACGGCGAGCCCGTCTGGTAATAACGAAAACTCACGCTGTCGCGCGTGTTGATGGCATACAACGCCCAGTAGGGCACGCGTGCCCATGGGTGGTCGTCGAGCTGGAGCGGATCCAGCGCGAAAATCAGCCCCTGGTCGCCGGCCAGGCCAATGCTGTCGCGCAGCGTGGACGGCCCGAAAAACGGCAGCACCAGATACGGCCCGGCACCGACGCCGTAATAACCCAGGGTCTGACCGAAGTCCTCGTTGCGCTGCTCGAGACCAATCGCCGAGGCCGGATCGAATAGCCCGGCCAATCCCACCGTGGTATTGAGAGCGAAGCGCGACAACGTGACCACCGAGCTGGTCGGCTTGGCCTGCAGCACGCTATTGGCGAACGTATTGATCTCGCCCAGATTGGAAAAGAAGTTTTGTACACCGGTACGCGCGAATCCGGGCGTTACGGTGCGGTAGGTCTGCACCACCGGCATCAGCACATAGCGATCGGCCAGCGCATTGAAACGATAGACGCGGCGGTTGAACCCTTCCCAGGGATCGTAGATCGCCAGCGGATTGGCTGTGGTCTCGGCGACCGGCACATCGTCGGGCGTGTCCGGGCTCACGGTCTGCGGCACCGGGGTGCTCGCGCAGCCGCCGAGCCAGAGGCACAGCAGAAGAAGAACGGCGCACGGCGGCCGTGCGTAGATGCGTGCGATGCGGTTGTTCATGGCGCGGGCCGTGAGAAGAATTGCTGCAAGGCGGCTATGGTATTCGCCGAACCGAGATTACCCATATGCCCACCCCGCGGCCGAATACGGGCACGCGCGCCGAAGGTATCGCGCAAGAAAGCGATTTCATCGTCATCGAGGATGGGGTCGTCCTCGCTGGTGAACACGCCGATATCGGCATGGCCAGCAAGATAAGCGCGAATACTGCGCAGATCGGACTCGGCAATCAGGTCGGCGCGCGCCAGCTGACGGCCGTCGCGGTTCCAGTACGGCAACAGCAGACGCTCGAAATAGTCCTCGAACGACATTTCGAAGGAGCGTCTGATATAGGGATCGAGCGAATCATAGGGGCCGAGTTCCACATCCTTCGGCACGATCACGTCGGCATGGGTGATCACATCGGCACCAAACGCCATATTGGCCAGCGACAGCCGAAACGCCAGGCCGACGATCGCGGCGATATCGCCCTGCTCGGGCGCCTGGGTACGATAGGCGCGATAGAGGAAATCCTCGTTGAAGCGCAACGGATCACCGGAGGAATACAGCTGCTTGAGCCCGCCCAGCCCGCGGGCAACGAACGCCGGGATGCCGTCAAAGCCGCCGTCGAGGTTGTCCGCCAGCAAGGCGTCCATGCGCTTTACCGAAGCCCAGACATCCACCGCCGGATTGAGCAGCAGCACGTGCGAGAAATTGAACTGCCCGGCAGTTTCGTCATGACGCGCGAGAAAGGCCGCCTGGGTCGCGCCCAGACTCCAGCCGGTCAAGGCATAGCCGGTCACCTGCGTCTTGGGGTCGAGATCGTCTCGCACCGCCTGCATTAGCCGATACAAGTCGCGCACATCGCTGCGCATGCGCCCGGGCACCGGATGCTCCGCCGCGCCCAGCATGAACGTCATGCTCGTGGGCGAGGGCAGGCAGGCCACGCTATAGCCCACCTCGTACAGGGCACTCGACAGCATGATGCACTTGCTCGACAGCGCGCTGGCTCCGGTGCCGGCAATCACGTACGCCAGCGGCGCCGGATCCTTCTGCATCACGCGCAGATACTGCAACGGCCGCGCATAGCGCAACGTAGGCGGCGTTTCACGCTCGACCAGCGGCGCGAGGCTGCGCACCTCGAAATCGAGGTTAGCCGGCAGCTCGGCCTTGTAGTCGGCCGGCGTCCCGACCACCGTCGCGGCTAGACCATCCTCGATGGGATACGCGCCGGTGGCAGGCTGGGCGGCAACGGCGCAGGCGCTTAGCGACCAACCCAGCGCAAGACAGGCACGCAAGAAAATACGCATGGACAGGCCCCGCGCTTCGTAGGCATCGAACACAAAGCGCAGATCATACCGATTTCATAAACGTTTGCGCGCTATCTACACGCCAAAGACAATACGACGATGGCTAAAGTTCTTATCATCGGGGCCGGGGTTGCCGGCGCAAGTGCCGCGCTGGCGCTCGACAGCGCCGGCTGGGACGTGGTCGTGGTCGACAAGGCCCGACGGCCCGGCGGCCGTTGCGCCACGCGCCGGCTCGCGCCCGATCGCCACAGCCCGTGGTTCGATTACGGTGCCCAGTACTTCACTGCGCGCGATGCGGCGTTTCGCGCGCGCGTCGAACGCGACCGGGCTGCCGGGGTGCTCGCCCACTGGTCGCCGGCGGTATGCACGGCCGAACACGGCGTCGGCGGCTGGCGGCTCGAACGCTCCCCCGACGAGCGCGAGCGCCTGATCGGCCCGGAGGGGCTTAATCACTGGGTACGCTATGTATTCGAGCAGGCCGATATCGATGTTCGCTGCGGCCAGCCGGTACGTCGTCTGAGCCGTACGAGCCAGGGCTGGCGGGCCGATCTGGGCGAACATGGCCAATTCAACGCCGATGCCGTCGTGCTGACCGTGCCCGCGGTACAGGCAAGACGCCTGCTCGGCGAACACGCGGGCGCCCTGCCCGCGCTGGCCGAGGCCGAGCGTATGCTGCTGCCCTGTCATTCGCTGGTGTTGGCCGCGCCGGCGCTGCCGGCGTGCGAGGCGATTTTCGTCAAAAATGGTCCTCTGTCCTGGTGCGCCGATAACAGCCACAAGGCCGGCCAGACCCAGACGGGCGCCCGTCTTTGGACGCTGCATGCCGGCCCCGAATTCAGCGCCGCCCATCTGGAAGACACGCCGGAATCGATCGCCACCACGCTCACACGTGAATTCGCGGCCATCACCGGCACGACCACCCGCCACATGCGGCTGGTACGCACCCATCGCTGGCGCTATGCACGGCCCGGCCCGGCGGCCGAACCGCTGGCCGATCGCTGCCAGGCCGCGCTCGACGAGCGCATCGTACTGGCCGGCGACTGGCTGGCCGGCGGGCGCGTCGAGGGCGCCTGGCTCTCGGGCGCCGCGGCCGCTGCGAGGCTGGCGTGAATGCCACCAATCGTCCGATACGACAAGCGCACCGCCTGCCGGTAACCCGTGCGACACGCCCGATACGCACCTGCCTTAGAACTTCCCTTAATAAAACGGGACATGCTAAGTTGCGCCCAATAAAATCGCGCCCCGCAAACGCCTCGCGCGCATTGTACGAATAGCGCACCATCTCGCCGTACAATGGCTTTAAGACTCAAGCAAACCGCTATAGACGACCTTCGCACCGGCATGTACGTCGATGCGCTCGACCGCCCCTGGGTGGAAACGCCGTATCTGCTGCAAGGCATTGCCATTGAGACACAGGCGGATATCGACGAGCTGCGCAACTACTGTAAGTACGTGTATGTCGACCAGGCTCCAGCCGACGACAGCAACAGCGCCACTCGCCGTCTCAGCCAGGCCACGGAGGTCATCCCGCCGCCTGGCGAACGCACGCCGCGCTCGTTTCGCCAGGAGCTGCCCGCAGCCCGCAAGATTCACGACAATGCGCGTCACCTAATCCGGTCGATCCACGGCGAAATCAGCGAAAACCGTCGGCCGGACATGGCCACCGTGTCGGAAGTCGTGGGCCAGATGATGGATAGCGTCGCCCGCCACCCGGACGCGCTGCTGTGGTTCAGCAACCTCAAGAGCCGGGACGAGTACACCGCCATCCATAGCCTTAACGTATGCATGCAGGCGGTGTCGCTGGCGACATTCGTCGGCAACGACGAACGGGCGATCAAGGAAATGGGCATCGGCGCCCTGCTTCACGACGTGGGCAAGATCAAGATCCCGCTCGCCATTCTGAACAAGCCGGGCAAGCTGACGCCGAGCGAATATGAGCAAATCAAGAGACATCCGCAGTACGGCGTCGAGATGCTGCGGGACGCATCCGGCCTGACCGCCGCCAGCCTCGAGATTGTGCGCGATCACCATGAGCGCCTCAACGGCCGCGGCTATCCGGCCGGGCTGCGCGGCTCCGAAATTTCCTACTACACGCAACTCGTGTCGATCGCCGACGTGTACGACGCCATGACGACCGATCGCGTCTATCAGAAGGGCCTTTCGCCGGCCAAGGCGCTCGAACTGATGCTGGGCTTCAACGAGGAGCTCAACCCAGAGCTTTTGCGTCAGTTCGTGGATTACCACGGCGACTATCCTGTCGGTGCGCTGGTGGAACTCAACACCGGCGAAGTCGGATTCGTCACACCCAGCCCCGAGCGCCGGGAAAAGCCCACGGTGCTGCTCGTACTCGACTACAAGAAACGCCGCTACTATCCGCAGCGGGTGCGTGATCTGATGCGTTTCCCCAAGTTCTTCGTCAATCGCATGCTCGCTGCCGGCAGCTACGGCATCGACGTCGAGGACTACGCCGAAAACTGGGACATCTAGCCGTACAGACGCTGGATGTTACGGCCCTCCCCGTGCTTTAACGGATGGCGTTCGCGGTAACGCATATCTAGGGTGTCGGCTCGCATTTGCAACGGGAGATGGCGTGTCCCGAACCCGCCTCCTTTCTGTCGGCGGCGCCCTCGCCACCGCTATCGCATTCGGGCCCGCGCGCATGGGCTTTGGCCTGTTCCTGCCGGTTTTTCGCGATGAGTTCGCGCTATCGACATCGACCGCCGGACTGATCGCAAGCAGCGCGTTCGGCGGATTCTTCCTCGCTGTGCTGCTTACGGTATGGCTGGTGGTGACCCAAGGGCCGCGGCTTGCGGTGGCCGTGGGCTGTTTTACCGCGCTGCTCGGCACGACGCTGATCGCCATCGCCCAGAACACCGCCATGCTGGCGCTCGGCACGGTACTCGCGGCCACCAGCGCCGGTTTTTGCTGGTCACCCTTCAACGATGCGGCCGAGCGCGGCATACCGCTGGGCGAGCGCGAACGCGCGCTTTCGATCATCAGTACCGGCACGGCGGGTGGTATCGTCGGGGCCGGCGTAATGGCTTTTGCGGTCGCCGGGCTCGAACACGGCTGGCGTACGGTCTGGCTTTTGTTTTCGCTGGCCGCGCTGATCACTGCGGCGGTCAACCTGTATGCCCTGGCACGGTTACCACGCCGCGGCGGCCAGCCCGTGGATCGAAGCGCGCTTGGCTCGTTGACGGCGCGCCCGGCCTGGCCGTTGCTGGCCATCGCGCTGTCGTTCGGCCTGACCAACGGTTTCTATCTATCCTTCGCAGTGGATCACGTATCCCAGGCCGGCGGCCTGCCCGGCCTTGCCACGGCGCTCGCGGGGCCGGTGCTCTATATCGCCCTGGGCGCAGGCGGGCTGATCGGCTTTCTCACCGCCGACGTCAAGGCCCGCATCGGCCTGACCGCGCTCGTGCGGGGTATTTTCGCCTGCTCGCTGGTATCGCTGCTATTGCTCGGCTGGCTGCCGACGCACTGGAGCGCGCTGCTGATCTCGGCTGCCCTGCAAGGCGCCTGCATCATGGTCTTGAGCGCGATCTTTTCTTTCTGGAGCAGTTACTTGCATCCCACGCTGCCGACCGTTGGCTTCACCGCCACGCTCGCGGTGTTCGCACTAGGCAACATCGTCGGCCCCGCCCTGGGCGGCTTTGCCGCGCAGCCGCTAGGCCTTGCGACCACCTTCGTCGCCAACGCCGGGCTTTCGCTGGCCACGATCCTGCTGTTTCCAGGCAAGCCGAGGCGCGAAGCGCTCGGCGACACCATGGACTAGGCCTGCAACAGCGTCTTGGTGACCCGTGCCCGGGCGACAACGCGCTCGTCCACGCGGGCGCTGACATCGATGAAGGCAATACGCCGCCCGATACGGATCGGCTCCGATTCGAACAGCACGACCTCACCGGCGGCCACCGCGCGCATGACCGATACATGGATATCGTGGGTCACCGCTTCGGTATTGGTATCCAGATCGCTGACAAGCCCGGCATAGGCACATACATCGCACAGAAGATAAAGAACGCCGCCATGCAAGACCCCGGCCGGGTTGAGCGTATTCTCATCCACGCGGATGGAAAACCGGCCCGCCCCGCGGTCCGACTCGATGGCTTCGATCCCCAGATGCCTGTGCAGCGGATGGTCGATGACCTGTTGCAGACGCGGATTCATGGCGATTCGTTCTTCCTGCGAAGTGGTGGCCCTGTCGGCGCGCTGCCGGCGTGACGCAGCCGCCGCAGATGAACCGTCTTACAGCAGCTTACCCGGGTTCATGATGCCGTTGGGGTCGAGCGCGGCCTTGATCGCGCGCATCACGTTCAGGCCCGCACCGTGCTCGGCTTCCAGATAGCGGCGCTTGCCCAGCCCCACGCCGTGCTCGCCCGTACAGGTACCGTCGGCAGCCTGGGCCCGGGTAATCAGACGTTCGTTGAGCGTATCGAGCGCGGCCAGCTCGTCTGGGTTATCGCGATCGACGACCACCACGAGATGAAAATTGCCGTCACCGACGTGGCCGAACAGCGGCGCGGTGAGCCCGAGCTCGATCACGTCCGCCTGCGCGGCTTCGATGGAGCCGGCCAGACGCGAAATCGGCACGCAGATATCGGTGGCATGAAACTCCAGGCCCGGGCGCAACTGCTTGGCCGCGTAGGCTGCGCTGTGGCGTGCAGCCCATAGCGCGCTGCGCTCTTCTTCCAGCGTGGCCCAGCGAAAGCCGGTGCCGCCGAACTCGCGGCAAAGTGCGTCCATGCCCTCGGCCTGCTCGGCCACGGCCGCCGCAGTGCCATGAAACTCCAAGAACAGCGTCGGTTTCTCGGGGTGGTCGAGCCCCCTATGGCGATTGACCGCGTGTATCGAAAGACTGTCGAGCAACTCGATACGGGCCATGGGAATGCCGTACTGAATGGAGGCGATCACGGCATCGACCGCGCCGGCGACATCCTCGAAACAGACCGTGGCCGCACTCACCGCCTCCGGCAGGCCGTGCAGGCGTACCGTGAGCTCGGTGATGATGCCAAGCGTGCCTTCCGCACCGATCAGCAAATGGGTGAGATCGTAGCCGGCCGCGGACTTGCGCGCCCGGGCGCCGGTACGCACGACTTCGCCATCGGGCATGACCACGGTCATCGACAGCACGTTCTCGCGAATGGTGCCGTAGCGCACGGTGTTGGTGCCGCTGGCACGCGTCGAGGCCATGCCGCCGAGCGTGGCGTCCGCCCCGGGATCGACCGAGAAGAACAACCCCGTATCGCGCAGATAGGCATTGAGCTGGCTGCGCGTGATGCCGGCTTCGACCGTGGCATCCATATCCTCGGGGCGTACCGCGCGAATCGCGTTCATCTGCGACAGGTCGATACAGATGCCGCCCTGCTCGGCAATGATCTGGCCTTCGATCGACGTCCCCACACCGTAGGCGATGACCGGCACACGGTGCGTGTTGCAGGCCTTGACGATCGCCGCAACCTCGGCCGTGCTCTGCACGAAGCATACGGCGTCCGGCATGGCCGGATGATGCCAGGACTCGTCGTGGCCGTGCTGTTCGCGAATCGCGGTTTTGGTACTCACGCGATCGCCGAGCAATGCACGCAGATGATCGATTACCGCTTCAAGCGCGTCGGCTGGCGCGCGTCGCGTGGCCTGGGTTGCCATGACGGCACCTCGTTCAACGAAAAGGGCTTGCCCTTGCACAGCGCGCCAAGCGCGCGTTGCGCAGCAAACAGTGCAGTATACAGCTTACCCCGCCATCAACGACACGCGCCGCCCGGCAACGGCCGCGCACCACGCCCAACGCTTTGTTCAATCGGCCCGGTTCAGCCGTATTGCGCCGGGTTCGGCACCGCCGGGAAGCGTGCCGGATAGGCGGCCATATAGGCGTTGGCCGCGCGCAGCACGCGCACGTCGTCGAACTTGCCGCCCGCCAGCTGAAAGCCCACCGGCAGACCGCAGTCGGTAAACCCGCAGGGTACCGACGCCGCCGGCTGCTGGCTGAGGTTGAACGGATAGGAGAACGGCGCCCATTCTTCCCAGTCGCGCATACGGCTGCCCGGCGGCACTTCGTGGTTCACCTCGAACGGCTGCAGCGGCACCGTGGGCGTCATCAGCAGATGATAATCCTGGTTGAATTTTTCCAGTGCCAGGGTGAGCTCGGCGCGCTCGGAAAAGGCATCGAACAGTTCCAGCGCGCTCCAGTTCTGGGCATGCTTGGCGTTGGATACCAGCCCAGGGTCCAGCAGCTCACGACCTTTTTCGTCGCAGCTGTCCCAGACCTGCAGCGACGCGGTAAACCAAAGCTTGCGAAAAATATCGATCGGCGATTCGAAGGCCGGGTTCACTTCGACGACTTCCGCGCCGAGTTCTTCAAGCTTCAAAGCCGCTTCCTTGACCCGCGCGGCGATCTGATCGTCGACATCCGCATAGCCCAGATCCGGCGAATAGGCGATCCGCAGTCCGCGCAGATCGCACTCGAGATCCACGCCCCAGTCTTCGGGCTGACCGCGCGTGGCGTAGGGGTCGCGATAGTCGTAGCGGCCGATCACGTTGAGCATGCGCGCGGCATCGCGCGGATGCCGCGTGAGCGGGCCGATATGCGACAGGGTGGGCATCTTGGCCGGCGGCCACTGCGGGGTCCAGCCAAAGGTCGGCTTGAAGCCGAATACGCCCGTGAACGCCGCCGGGATACGAATCGAACCGCCGGAGTCGCCGCCCTGATGCAGCACGCCCATGTTCAGCGCCGCCGCCGCGGCCGCACCGCCGGACGAGCCGCCCGGCGTGAGTCGTGTATCCCAGGGGTTGCAGGTGGCACCGAATACACGGTTGTCGGTTACCGCCTTCCAGCCGAATTCGGGGGTATTGGTCTTGCCCAGCAGTACGGCGCCGGCCTCGCGCAGCATGCGCGCCGGCGGCGCGTCGGTATCGCACTTGCCGGTACCGGTGGTCAGCGAACCATCGCGGGCCGGCATACCCTTGACCTCGGTGAGATCCTTGAGCGAGGTCGGCACGCCGTCGATCGGCGACAGCGGCTTGCCCTGTCCCCAGCGCCGTGCCGACGCGCGGGCGGCGTCCTCGGCGCCTTCGCGATCGATATAGACGTAGGCGTTGACGTCGTCATTGAAGCGATCGATACGATCGAGCGCTGCCCGCGTGGCCTCGAGCGGCGAGGCATCACCGGATTCGAATAAATCGATCAGCTTGCCGGCATCCATCGTGCCCAGATCGTCGTCTCTCGCGCTCATGCTGTTCCTGCGGTGCCTTGGAAAAAGGGGCGCGGAGCGTACCGACGATCGGCAGCCGCGAACATGGGTACAACTACCCACCGAAAAGCACGCGCCTGCAACATCCGCGTAATGGTGGGTAACGTATCGACCCCATGCAACCAGATCAAACCCCGGCGGCAGCCGACACCGACGCCCAGACCGAAAACGCGGCCGGTACCCGGGCCGACGAAACGTCTTCCGAAAACGGGGCGGAAACAACCACGCCGGAACCGGTTACGTCAGGCCGGCAGGCCCGCCCGTGGTTGCTGGCCCTGCTGCTGGCAGCATTGATCGCCCTGCTGGCCTATCGACCGGATTGGCGCGCAGACGCGGCCACCTGGGCGCGCACCACGGCCATGCAAACCTTCAATATCTCGCCGCGCGATGTGTATGCCGCACGGCTGCGTATTGCCGGACTCGCGGACAGCGCCCTGGGCGAGCGCTGGCGTAGTGCGGCAGCGCGCGCGGGCGAGGATCCGGGCCGCTTCTCCACCCGCTATGCCACGCGCGGCAGGTTCGAACCCGACACCATCGAAGCCCATGTATTTCAGACCGCGCTCGAACGCGGCGAACGTTTCCAGGTGCGGCTGCTGCGCGATGCCCCGGCCTGTACGGACTGTCGCAGCGCGCTTTACGCGGATATCGAGC